>JAFYGL010000042.1 GCA_017543165.1 Victivallales bacterium
ATGGCAATGGGCATGGCAACGGCAACGGCAACGGAAATGGCAACGGAAATGGCAACGGAAACGGCAACGGAAATGGCAACGGAAATGGCAACGGCGGCGGTAGCGGCGGCGGAAGCACCGATCAATGCTCAATTAGGGTAGAAATTGAGCCAGCGCTGGATATGTTCCAGGTCAACAATTCGGAAGGTAGTGCTTATTATCCAGCAGGCAAGGCGGTAGTCCGTGTGTTTGGCACTGTGAAACTCAATGTCAATGGGGCGGAAACGAGCATTATTCCTTCAGGGACAAATACGCATTACGATTTCGAATGGGGATATGATGCAGGTACCTCAAATGAGCCTGCAATAATTACTTTTGCCTCGGCTCCTGCAGGTATTCCTCCTAAGGAATACACAGTTCCACTTGCGAGTGATGTGAGAATCACATACGAGATAACAAAGGTTGTCATGCTTTCATACAGCGAGACTGAGAAACGCTATTTCGATATGGCGATTTGGAAAGAAGGTGTCAATGGTGAACTTAATGTCATGGATGCGGATGCAGTTGGCTCTGAGTATTCCTGCTCCTGGCAGGTGAAAGACATACGCCTGAATCACAAATCAGACCAGTGGGAAGTATGCACGCGGAAGGAAGGGGGAACTGAAAAAGGATTTGAGCAGGATGCTAGTGCTCCAAACCTAAATATTGATGCGCCGCGCACATTGTCTTATGAAGAAGGATATGACAAGGAAAAGTATGGAGAGGTCAATTTCTCTTCTACTGACAAGACATTCTCCACTGCATTTATCCCGAATCGTCCATTCAAGAATATCTGGGAACTTGGTGCAATACACAGGGGACAGGCTTTCAGGACGATTTCTCTTATGGGCGATGACAAGGCAATCGTTGACCAGGTTAAAATCGGTCCATTCAAGCAGAAACGCGGCACATTCAACTGCAATGCCCGCAATGCAGCCGCGTGGAATGAACTGCTGGCGCATATAGACCCTGCTAAGGCTTATTGGGAAATTGACAGCAGCGAAAGTTCTCAGACTGTCACAAATGACGACATCAAGGGAATTGCCACATCACAGAGCAGAGGTGATGCGGCAGCGCTCTTTGAGAAGGTCTCTGGATATGCCTCTCTTGAGACAGACCGTGCGCAGGAGGCCGTATTTGGAAGGACAGTGGGACTGCTGGGAACTCGAAATGACAAATATACCATCCTTGTGGCCATGCAAGCATTGAAGGAGTTGCCAGATGTGCCTGTGGATACAGTCGATAATTTCAATGCGGTAAGTTCAAGCCTGGTGAATCCTATTGTGTATGTGGACAAGGCTGGAGCGAACATGGCATATTCTGTGCTGGCAACTCAAAAGGTTCTTGCGCATGTGTTCTATGACACCTGGCGCAATAAATTGAAGATTCTGCAAGTCTGCTACTTGGAGGAGTGATTATGTCCAAGTATGTCCTGGCATTCACATTTTTCCTGCTGCCTTTGCTGTTTTCCCCTTTGCAGGGGCAGCAGAAGCGGGGGACTGCGCAAACAAAGCGCAATGTCACCCAGCAGCCGAGGCGCAATGTCACCCAGCAGCCGAGGCGCAATGTCACCCAGCAGCCGAAGCGTAATGTGGAAAATAATCCAATTGCCAAGCTGAACACTGAGCAAAAAAGGCATTTGAAGGTGTATAGGGACATATCTAAAAATGTCGCTTCTGGCAGCAATGTAAATCGAAAGGCTATTTTTCAGCAGTACTACGAATTGTTCTCCAGCAGTGCGGATGAACTGGTGGGCGCAAATAGGGACAAGGCTGACGAAATGAAAATCAGGGCATCTGAAGCATTGGATGCCAATAATGAGGCGCTTTCTAAAAAATGCAACGAGGCCGCTTCTCTTTACAATGCAATGGCGGATGAGATTGTGAAGTTGCCTGAACTCTACAAGGCTGGCAAGAAGGCGCAAATTGATGCAAGTCTTAAAATATACCTGGCTAAGGAGGCGGATTTGATTAAACTTGGGGCAAGGCCCTGTCCGCGTAGATGGCTTACCGCAAAGGAGGCGGAGGCTTGCCTGGTGGCTTTGAACAGGACAACGGCAAAAACAACAAGGTAGAAACGACGATGAGAAGAAGATACTTTACATTGGTTGAGTTGCTTGCGGTAATGGTGGTAATCATTGTTCTGGCTGGCATTACAGTTGGCGGAATTATGTTTGCTACTGGCAAGGCCGACAGCGCAAAGACCGTTTCCAGAATGACCGAGTTCGAGGCGGCGCTGGAGGAATACAAGAACGACTATGGCGTTTACCCCATTTATCCCACGGATAAGAAGGCATCAGGCCAGCGCAACTACGCTGGATGCAAATTGAATCTGGCGGATGCCGCCTGGGACAAGTTCATGAATCGCACAAAGAACAAGAAGGACCGCCCATACATAAATGCAGATGACGCAGAGTACAAGGATGGCTTTGACAATGTCTTCTTCTATTCTTTCCCCAACAACATCAAGGAACGTAATTCAAGCAAATATGTGCTGTGGTCGATGGGGAACGATGGCTATCATGGCAACAAGAGTGAAATAGAGGATGTATCTGGCACTTCGGATGATGATGTCCTTAAAGCTAGGACCGATGCAGGCGCAGAGGGGGCGGACGATATTTGCAGCTGGAAATTGAATCAATAACAATACGGAGGTCTTTCATTATGAAGCGTAATAATAATTTTACATTGGTGGAACTGCTGGTTAGCATTGGTATCATTGTCATTTTGGCGGCCATCCTGGTGCCTGTTGTATCCTCTGCCATTGGCAAGGCAGAAGTGGCCAAGGCAAAGACTGGCATCACAACGCTTGTCAACGCAATCAAACAGTATGAAAGCACATACCATAAGTTGCCATTGCCTGATGGCTACGATGAGAATGATATTATCGGCGATGGCGACAGCGGCGATGACAGTTATAAACGCTACAAGTGGTTGATTGAGCTGTTGCAGGGGCAAGAAACCTTGAGCAATTCCAGTACATTCGGTACCCAGGCAAAGAAAAATCCAAGGAAAATTCAATTCCTGGATATTCAGGGCAACAATCCTGGCGAATTCCTGGATCCATGGGATAACAATTACAGGATTATTCTTGATAAAAACTACAAGGGCAAGTTGATTGCCCCCGAAATTCCTGGCGTGACTGATGGTAACTGGAAGGAGGAAAGTTCAAAAAAAGTTTTGTATTATGATGTTGTTGTCTGGAGCATAGGGCCTGATGGCGAATTCAAGGCTGGCAAAAATGCTAGTGACCGTAAGGATGATAGCAACGAGGACAATATCTATTCCTTCAGCACAGGCTGGGACAAAAATGCAGGCCATGTGATGCAAAGATAGTAAGGCTTTTTAGAAGAGGTTTTGTTGTCTAGTAGCAGTTTGGCTTTGCTTAGAGCCGATGGTTCTAGTTAGGCATGCATCCCCAGGCGTTGCGTGTGACACCTGGGGTATTGAAATTTGAGCGCAGTGTTAGTGGGGCTAGATTTATACAAGTGATTTGCCGTGAAAAGGGCCCCAACGGGGCCCAATATGAATAACCCCAGGCGCCGCAACGCGGCGCCTGGGGAAGGCATGCCCCCAAGAGTCCTCGGCCCCAGCGGGGCCGAACAGAGCATATCTGCAAATAGCTAAAAGCTACGCAATCGCAATGAGTTACACCCGATGCTATTACCACATCATTTTCAGGACAAAGTCAAGCGAGCAGACTTTGCCAGTTGGAGCAGACATCGAGTTGTATAGGTACATCTGGGGCTTCTGCAAGAACAAGAAAACAGTGTTGTTCCAGATAAACGGCATGCCTGAGCATCTGCACATTTTTGTGTCTCTGCCGCCGACATTGGCTTTGTCTGACTTTGTTAAGGAAGTCAAGAACAGCACAAATCTCTGGTTGAAGGAGAACAAGGCTTTGTTCCCGTATTTCAGAGGATGGGCTGACGGCTATGCTGGTTTGAGTTATGGCGAAAGCGAAAAGGCGGCTGTGATAGAGTACATCAAGAACCAGAAGATACACCATCGTGCGGAAGCATTCCAGGATGAATTGAGGCGTGTGCTGATAGAGGGCGGCTTTACCGTGGATGAACGATATTTTCTGACGAATGTGTGATTTGTGGCAGTTCGGCCCCGCTGGGGCCGAGGACTCTAGGAAGGCATGCATCCCCAGGCGCCGCGTTGCGGCGCCTGGGGTTATTGAAATTGGGCCCCGATGGGGCCCTGCTCTTTAGCGCAGGATACGTTTCCTGCTCTCAATTACGAAAAAAATCGTTACGAAAAAAACGTAATAGTTTTACGAAATGCTCTGTTTCCCAAGGGGTAGGCAATGGGGAACATAGCATTACGAAAAAAATCGTAACGAAAAAAATCGTAATAAACAATACGGTATGCGATGTTTCCAGGCGGCTTCTGCCTTGCATAGCCAGGCGCGGATGGCAGTCCAACGTCCTGTTGCGCGGTCCGCGCAGAACTGCCATGCCAAAAATAATTTCCGCATTGACTTGCCATTTCCTTTTTATACAATATGTTTTGCCGTTGAAATGCTTGAATTATAATATTGTTCCAAATATGGGAGAACATTGATGAGTGAGAATGAGAACCCAGTGCCGAAACTGAAGCTGGCGAAAAACACAGATACCAATCGCTTCAGGGTGGAAAACAGTGGAAATGCTTCATCTGGACCAGCACCAGCCGCGCCACTTGGCGCAGATCCTGGCGCGACGCAGACCATTGCGGACCCCATCAGCCTGCGCGACACCGCCACTGGAAGGCTGCGCCGCATCTCTGAACGGGATGGCAATGCCTCCGCCATGGCGCCTGGTGCGCAGAACAAGCGTGAAACCATACGCATGAAGGTTGTCAGGACGGCGCCCCGCGCCCAGGTCTCAGCCACGGAAGGCGCACATCTTAACATCCCGCAGGCAACGGCCGCCGAGCCCGCGCCATTGAAGGTGGGAGCACAGGTGCCTTCTTCGACAATTCAGGTTCCGCCGCCAGCCGCCGCCGCTCCAGCAGAACCAGCAGCTGCGCCGTCCTCTCCCAAACCCAATTTAAATGCAACGGCCGCTGCAATTCCAAAACTGAAGATCACGCCCAAGGAGGAACCGTCATCGACAATGCAGGTGCCTCCGCCAGTTGCGCCAGCTCCAGCGTCCCCCGCCGCAGAAGCCGCGCCTGCTGCGCCTGCAGCAGAGGCTCCAGCCGTGGCAATGCCTCCTAAGGCAAATTTGAGTTCTACTGCCGCATCCATACCGAAGTTGAAGATAACTCCCAAAAGCGAACCATCGTCAACAATGCAGGTGCCTCCGCCAGTGGCTCCCGCGCCCGCGCCTGCGGCTCCAGCGGCGCAGGAAACTCCAGCTGCGGCAGTGCCAAAACTAAAGATTGGCCTAAAGACGGAGCCCTCATCAACCATGCAGGTGCCGCCTCCAGCGGCACCCGCACCAGAGGCGGCGCCTGCGCCAGCGGCCGCAATGCCCTCCAAGCCCAACTTGAACGCAACAGCCGCCGCAATGCCGAAGCTCAAGCTTGCGACGCCAGGTGCATCCACTGCGTCTGCGCCTGCGGCCCAGCCTGAAGCGGCACCCATGCCCCAGAAGCCTAATCTGACTGCAACAGTTGTAGCCATGCCTCGTCCCCGTGTAGGCGCGGCCGCGCCCAGCCGTGAAGAGGCCTCGGCGGCAGCTGCAGCAGCACCAGCCGCAGCGCCAAAGGCAGATCCAGCGTCTTCCACGATAAAACTTAACCGTCCAGGTGCGGCTCCAGCGCCAGCACCAGCGGAAGCCGCGCCAGCGGCTCCTGCTGCTGATGCGGGAAGTCCGTCTTCCACAGTCAAGTTGGAAGCACCAGCGGCTGCCCCCCAGAAGAAACTCGGGCTAAAGCTGAAAAAGACAGAAGAGACGCCAGCGGCGCAGCCAAGCCTGCCTCCTGGATTGGAAGGTGCGGCAGCTGCCGCGCCAGCCGCACCTGCGCCTGAGGCAGCCAAAGAAGAGCCGAAGCAAGAAGCCGCCCCCTCGCTGAAAAAGAAGGAAGAAGTCAAGCCCAGCGCACCAGTTCCCGCATCTCAAGTGGAGAGTGGCGATGACGGGCCTGGAATTGTGGGTGGAATTGGCGCGATATTAACTTTCGCTGGCGCGGCTTGCGCACTGGTGTTCTTTGCCATGGTATTGCTGGGTTTCCTAATGTAATTGTTCTGCGCGACCTTGGGCCGCGCAGAGCAACCGCGCAAACAGAAATGTTTTTGTGACCAGGCGAATTGATTTATTTGGAAATCGCGCTAAATTATGCCCCAAATTATTTGTTGTTTAACTAGTAACATAAAAAGAGGAAAAGACAATGGCGCATAAGAAAGGACAGTCTTCAAGCCGTAACGGACGCGACAGCAATCCAAAATACCGTGGCGTAAAGGCATACGGCGGTGAATTTGTAACTGCAGGCAGCATCATCCTGCGTCAGTGCGGAACCAAGTTCCATCCTGGCAAGAACGCAGGTCTGGGCAGGGACTTTACAGTGTTTGCACTGTGTGACGGAACGGTGGAATTCGTGAAGAGCAACCGCACCATCAACATCATTCCTGCGGAAGCATAAACCTGCATTCTTCGTATTTTCAAGGCCGTTCCTGTTGTCAGGAACGGCTTTTTTTGTAATATGGCGCGTAGAAGAAAAAGCATAAAGATACGTTTCAGTGCATTGCGCTTGAAAGTGTTTGCCATTTTCATAGGGATTGCAATGCTGGTATTGGGTGGCACGTACATTTTCCAGCCACCAGCAACCCGTGGTGAAATTAAGCGGGCAATCCATGCCTGGGCGGTCCATAGTTCGGACATAAGCCTTGGGGAATGCATACAGGATGTTGTCAGCGTATGGGACAACTCCGCGCCAAAGGTTGATTATGTGCCTGTGGAAAACGAGGCCCTGGGCGGCTTCCCCGTTGCGGACAGGAAGTTGCAGTACCTGGACAATGGATGCTTCTTTGTCGGCTATGATGAGGAATTGCGCCTGCCAGCCTGGGTGGCATATCGCCTGTTTGACGGAAAATGGCATGAGGCTGGCAAGCGTCCAGAGGCATTTTTGCCAGACAGTCGTCTGCCATCCCCAGTGAAATCCGAAGACTACACTGGCAGCGGATATGACCGTGGGCATCTTGCGCCCAACAGCGCCATTGCGCACTGCTATGGCTCTGATGCACAATTGAAGACCTTTGTGCTTAGCAATGTGGTTCCCCAGAAGCATGGTTTCAATGCGGGGATTTGGAAGCAGCTGGAAAGGCGGGAATTGCGCAATTATGCGCTACGCTACGGCGAGGTCTGGATTGTGGCGGGGCCTGTTTTCGGCAAGAAGATACGCCGCACATCCACAGGCCTGCCAATTCCCGAGAAACTGTTCAAGATAATTGCCTGCATTCGCGGCGGCAAGGTGTATGCGCTGGCATTCCTCATGGACCAGAAGGCGGATGGCAGAATAAGCCATTACCTTAGCAGCATAGACGAAATCGAGAAACTCACTGGGCTGGACTTCATGCCGAAACTGACACCAGAGCAGCAGAATATGATTGAGGCCAATGCCGCCAGGAGTGCATGGTAGTTTAGTGGACAGTGGACAGTCCACAGTCCACAGTCCACTAATAACAGGAGAGAACGATGAAATTGTCATCATTGTGTTTTTTGTTGCTGGCAGCATGCGCATTTGCTGCGCAGGTAGAAATCACTGTATTGCAGACAACTGACACCCATTCTTCATTGACGGCGGAGGACAGGCCTGGCGGCAAGCCGAATGTGCTGAAACTGGCAAGCCTCATCAAGGCAGAGAAGGCGAAGGACAACGAGGCACTTCTCATTGATTGCGGCGACTGCGTGCAGGGCAGCATAAGTTCCTCCATTACAAGGGGAATGGCTGGATTGCAGCCATTCCTGCTTTTGCCATACGACGTATGGGTGCCAGGCAACCATGAGATGGACTATGGCGTGGAGCGTTTCGGCGATTTCTGCGAGGCGGCTGGGGACAAGCTTCTGTGCGGCAATTTGCACATAAAGGGCGGCAGGGTTTATCCAGCGTGGCGCATGATTGAGCGCAAGGGGGCACGTATCGCGGTGATTGGAATGTCCGCCTCATATTACAGGCATTGGCTTTTGGCGCAGGACTTCGCCAAGATTGAATGCACGATGGCTGCGGATGCCCTGGCGAAAATATTGCCAGAGGTAGTCGCCGCAAAGCCAGACGCCATTGTGCTGGCCATTCACCAGGCCTGGTTTGAGGGCAAGGACCCCCGTGGCGTGAATGAGGTCAACGACATTGCGGCACGCTTCCCTGAACTGGATTTGATTCTTGGCGGGCATTCTCACCGCTCAATACCAGGCGTGCGCATTGGCAAGAAAGCCTGGTATGTGCAGGCAGGCGCACATGCCCAAAGCCTGGCCGTGGTGAAGATGACATTGGACACCGAGGCGCACAAGGTCACTGACATCCATTCTTCGCTGGAAGTTGTCAATGAAAACACGCCTGAAGACGGGGAACTCAAGGAGAAAATCAAGATTTACGGCGATGAGGCGCAGGCTGTGCTGACTGCGGATACTGGAATTACCTTGAAAAGGAAGATATCCCACCAGGGAAAGCCAGGCTCCACTTGCCAGACCAGCGCGTTGATCGCTGCCGCAATGGCAGAGGCAAGCGGTGCGGATGTGGCGTTCCATGGCAAATTGTACGATATCTCCCTTGGACCAGGCAAGGTAAAGGCCGAGACATTCTTCTGGCTGGTGCCATACGAAAATAGAATAGTCACATTTGACGCCACTGCCGAGCAATTGGAAAAACTGATGTCGGAGCAGTGGGTGCACCGCAATGCATACAGGTTCAATGGCCCATGGAACATGCAGTTCTCCATCAATGACGGCAAGGCGAAACTGCTGAAAATCTGCGGCAAGGAGCCAGAGGCAGGCCGCAAATGGCGCGTGGCTGTAAATAGCCATGCCGCGGCAGGCTCTGGCGCCTTCCCATTCCTGCAGAAATGGATCACATTGCCAGAGGCGAATGCAAAGGTATCTGACATCAGCACCAGGCAGGCGGTGATTCAATATCTTGGCAAACACCAGGACAATCTGACGCTGGAGGCGAACTGGATTGTGAAATGAAGTTGACTTTTCTCGGCAGCGGCACTTCACATGGAGTGCCTATGATAGCCTGCGATTGCCCTGTGTGCACTTCCAG
The DNA here is from genome assembly GCA_017543165.1 of Victivallales bacterium. The sequence goes on from JAFYGL010000042.1 coordinate 9,207, forward strand.
CGATGCCAGGGACAAGCGGCTCAGGGCCTCCGTATGGCTTCATGATGAGGACCGTAGCATTATCATTGACGTGGGGCCTGACTTTCGCCAGCAGGTGCTGCGGGCGAAAGTGCCATCGCTGGATGCGGTGCTTCTTACCCACACCCACGCAGACCACCTGAATGGCATTGACGATTTGAGGGTGTACAGCAAGTTGTCCGAACGTTACATTCCATTCTATGCTTCGGAAATGGACTGTGACTTCATAAGGAAGCATTTCGAATATATATTCAATGATAAGGACTTTTCCTTGAAATGGGGCATCCCGCGCCTTGAACTGATTGCGGTGAAGGAGACATTCCAGCTGCTTGGGCTGGATATCACGCCAATCCCACTTGTGCACGGCAAAGGCAAATGTACAGGCTACAGAATAGGGAACTTCGCATATTTGACGGATTGCAGCACCATTCCTGGTTCTTCCATTGATTTGCTTTGCGGTGTCAAGACCGTGGTGATAGACGGCCTTAGGTGGACACCACATCCAACGCATTTCACTATTGACGAGGCTCTTGCGGCAATCTCGCCTCTGAATCCAGAACGTACATTTATAACGCATATATGCCATAACGTCTCCCATCAGGCTGACAGCGCAAAACTACCAAAAGACGTCTTTCTCGCCTACGATGGCCTGGAAATAGAGATTTGATTTTTCTGCGCGGCCAACCGCGCACGGCAACAGCCGCATGGAGACATCGCGTCCTGACGCGCGGCCAAATGGCCGCGCCTCGAGTTTGGCGAATTTTGGCTCTTTGACAATCGAATCCCATTCCAAACAAAAAAATGTGAGTAAATCGCATTTTATTATTTGAAATCGACTTACCTTGTTGTATATTATGCGGCATGCCAGTCGGCATGGTGTGC
>JAFYGL010000469.1 GCA_017543165.1 Victivallales bacterium
CAGTCCACAGTCCACAGTCCACAGTCCACTAACAAAAAAATACAGGAGAATTGAAATTATGATGAAATCATTGTATTACGCTTTTATACTGGCGTTTTGTTTCATTTTACCAGCAATGGCGGATGTGCCAGAAGTGCCGTTGGCATTCACGGAGGAAGCACTGGTGGTGGATGGTGAGGCAAGCGAGGGCGCATGGCAGAAAGTCGCCTGGAACGAAGGCTTCGCAAACCTGGGCAACAAGAACACGCCAGCCCAGGAGCAGACGCGCTTCAAACTGCTCAGCGACGGCAATGGCATCTGGATGTTCTTCGAATGCACTGACGCAGCCATCAAGACAGTGCCCCGTCCACTGGATGATTCCGTCTGGCATGATGACTGCGTGGAGGTATTCCTCTCCACCTCGCCAGATGTAAGCCCCGACCGCAACATACGGGAATTCTACCAGATCATAGTCAATCCATCGGGAAGCGTATGTGATTTGTTCACCAGGGGCGGCACAGGCGACGGTGCCTGGAACAGCATGGCAAAGGCGGCAGGCAAGGTCAAGGACGGCAGCTGGCAGGTGGAGATGTACATTCCGTTCGCGGCGTTCCCCAACTGCAAGGGCGGCGCCTGGCGTTTCCTTTGCGGGCGCGAAAACTGGGGCAAGAAATACGAGCTGTCCTCATTCCCGAAGTCATTGAAGTTCCAGGAAATGGACAACTATGCCAAACTCACAGGCGTCGCCCTGGATGCAAAGCGCTTCGGCAATGAACTGGCCTCATTCGATGTTGCAACCGAACTGGGCAACGACACCATGAACTGCTATGTGAACGGCAGCATCAAGACCAGTCTGGAAGGCAAACTTGACCTTAAATGCCGCGTCCTGGACGCAAACAAGAAGCAGGTGGACTTCGTAGGCGATGTGTTCATCCCCAAGAACGGCAAACTCACTTTCAAGCTGCCCGTGAACATCAAGTCCAGCGGCAAATACATCTGCAACTTCTATCTTTCTGACGCAAAGGGCCTGGTCTTCACAGGAAACGCAAAGAAGGACATTGAAATCGCGCCTTGCTCGGTGGAGACATTGTGGCCTTTCTACAGGGACAACATCTACTCCACCATGAAGGACAAGACCGCCCGCTTCAAAATCACGCCCATGGTAAGCCAGGCCATCATGAAGGAATGCCGCATTGACGCGGAAGTCAAGCATTCGGGCGGCAAATTGCTGCTGTCCAAAAAGCAGTTGTCCCCAAAGGAAATGGAGTGCCTTTCAGTGCCGCTGGCGGGCCTTGCTCCAGGAAAAGTCAGCGCCACATTCACCATGTACAGAGGCGAGAAACTGCTTGGCAAACTGGAGAAGAACATCAACATCCTGCCTCCGCTTGAAGGCGGCAATGAAATCTGGTTTGACGAACAGAGGCGCATCGTCATCAATGGCGAACTCTTCTATCCACGGGGCTTCTTCGGCGTGGCGGACAATGCATTTCCCGTTATCGCGCAGTCTGGCGGCAATATCGTCCACTCATACACAATCAACTCAGCCCAAATGCCGCGCATAATTGAATTTTTGGACAAGGCGCAGGCGAACAACCTGAAGGTGGTACTGAAGCCATACTACCGCTACAGCATAGACTTCTGGGGCTTCGTGGTCAAGGGAAAGAAGACCACCAACTTCGACGACAGCCTGAAGGAACTTACAAAGACATTGTCGGAAGGCATTGCAAAGCATCCCGCCTTCCTGGGATGGTACCTCTACGACGAGCCACGCGGCGCCGAATACACCAAGAACCTGAAGCTGGTTTACGACTACCTGCGTGAAATCGACCCATACCATCTGGTGGTGGGATGCGACAATTCATCAGGAGGCTGCATCAACAAGGCGGGGCACTGCGACGTGCATTGGCCAGACATCTATCCAAGCCCCCTGCTGGAGCCGAAGGACTACCTCAGCATTCCGATTACGTCCCTCTACAACCAGCTCAGCTCCATAGTCAACAACGTGGGGCGCGAAGGCGTATGCTATGTACCCCAGTCCTTTGAGCGCAGCAGTTTCGCCAGGCAGCGTGGCAACTTCCGTTCCATGACCTACCGCGAGATACGCGCCTCCGTGTTTGCTGGCATTACAGCAGGTGTTCGCGGCATAGTCCCGTACAAGATCGGCGACATCAAGACCAAATACAATGAATTCGTGCCAAACGCGGGCATTTTCAGCAATCCCCACATGAAACTGGGATACTTGAAGGGTATCTTCCCTGAACTCAAGGCACTTGAGAAGCCATTGCTCTCGCCAATCGCCAAAAAGCAGGCGACAGTCGATAACGATGACATCAAGCAGATCACATACGACTGCAATGGCTCATGCTATGTGTTTGTGCTGAACCTCAAGCCAGAGGCAAAGGACAACGTGAACATCACCTGGCCTGGCAAGGACGCTTCCAAGGTGCGCATACTGGGCAACAACGGCAAACTCACCGCAAAAGGCGGCAAGCTGACAATCAACTTCGCCAAATACGACGCCTTTGTGCTGACCGACGACGCCAAAGCCGCGCCTACACTCGACATCCTCAAACTGGAAGAGGAAATCAACGCAGAGGAAGCCAAACTCCAATAACATCCGGCTCGTTCAACGCAGAGTTTTTTTTAACGCAGAGGCGCAGAGAAGGAGCCGCGTTAGCGGCGACGGAAGCTAGCCGGGGGTGGAGCGAGCGCCGCCGGCGCGAGCGAAACCCACGGATGTGCCCACACAAGAATAAGGAGCCGCGTAGCGGCGAAAGAATCATCATGGCAAGGCGTTTCCGTTCTGCCGCCGCTAACGCGGCTGGGACTTTTGCCTGGCGTATCCGTGGG
>JAFYGL010000470.1 GCA_017543165.1 Victivallales bacterium
ACTGCGGCAGCGCGACCTCCAACAAGTACGGCGCAGACATCCTGAAAGACTGGGCTAACAAGAAGAACGAGGGCCACTACGGTATGAACGAAAACTGCTCCAACAAGGCTGACGGCTCCTACCAGAACCCCAGCTCCTGCGCATTCTTCGCGGATGCAGGTGAAGCACACGCAGACGCAGTCCGCCTGGGCGGTATTGGCACCGATGGTAAAGGCGCAAATCCAAAGGCCGGCACCACCACCACAGCCAGCGGTATCCATGCCCGCCACAGCGACAACGTGAACTTCTGCTTCGCAGATGGTCACTGCGGCGCTCTGAAGCGCACTGGCGTTCCACAGTACGTGAATGCCGACAGCAAGCTGTGGGTTCCTGGCTACACTGGCACAGCTGACTAATAATTTAGTCTAGTCAAAAAAGCCGCCTTCCATTTGGATGGCGGCTTTTTTGTTGCCTTGACGCCCCCCAAATTGGTAACTGTTCCAGAACGGGGCCTATTGCAAAACCTAATTGTGCACGGTCCGCAGGACGGCTAACTTGGAACACAAGCATGCTCAGCAAAGTTCGCCTGAGGATACGCTTAGAGCATCGTCCTGAGTGTGCGGCCCGCGGCCGCACACAACTTTGCCCCAAAAAAGGGGCTATTGCAAAAACCAGTTGTTAAACAGTTGTATGCGGGCACGGGCCGCATACTTAGGACGCGGGATTTCCATTTGCCATTGGATGTGCCGATATTTGGGGGCACAGGGAAATCCTGCGTCATGAGTGCACGGCCCGTGGCCGTGCACAATTAGGTTTTGCAACAGCCCCTTTTCAGTGCATCAAATCACTTGGAGAACACCGAATCAAACGCCTGTGCCGATGGAGAGAAGTCAATCTTCCTGGTGAACTGGAGGGCGTCCCTGGCACCGTATTCACGGTTCATTCCGCAATCCTCCCATTCAACTGAAAGCGGTCCATTGTATCCGATGTTGTTGAGAGCGCGGATGATGCCCTCGAAATCCACCTGGCCGTGGCCTGGACTGCGGAAGTCCCAGCCTCTGCGCGCATCGCCGAAGTTGATGTGCGAGCAAAGAATGCCAGCCTCGCCGTCAAGCGTCACAGCAGCGTCCTTCACGTGGCAATGGTAGATCCTGTTCGGGAATGCCTTGATGAATTTCACGGGATCGACACCCTGCCATATAAGATGGCTTGGGTCAAAGTTGAAGCCGAATTCAGGGCGGTTGCCAAGGGCATCCAGCGCCAGCCTCGCCGTATATGTGTCATATGCAATTTCCGTCGGATGGACTTCAAGGGCGAATTTGATGCCGTACTTGGCATATTCGTCCATAATCGGATTGAACTTGTCAGCGAAATACTTGAATCCCTCTGCGACATCATTTGGACCCACTGGCGGAAAGCTGTAGAACAGATGCCAGATCGAGGAGCCAGTGAAGCCAGTAACCACCTTGACGCCAAGATTGCTGGCAGCCTTTGCGCTGGCCTTCAGGCTGCGAATTGCCCACTCGCGCTTCGCCTCGGCGTTGCCTGCACATTCAGCTGGAGCGAAACCATCGGAACGCGAATCATTGTTCGGGTCGCAGACCAACTGGCCTTCCTTGTGTCCGCTGATGGCCCAGAGCTTCAGGCCGTACTTTGCCATAGTGGCCTTTATGCTGTCGCAGTACGCCTGGTCAGCGGCAGCGCGCTCCATCTCAAGATATGGTCCGAAAGTCGCAAGTTCAAGACCGTCATATCCGCAGTCGCTGGCGAATTTGCACAGTTCCTCAAAAGGCAAATCGCTGAACTGCCCAGTGAAAAGTGTTACAGGACGTGACATTATACAATTCTCCTTTATTTAGATTTTTGTCCAGATTCCATTGTTCTTGGAGCTGCCTACTACAGCTTCGATGAACTGCATTTCACGCAGGCCGTCCACAACATCTGGATAGCTGGTGCTGTATGGCTTGCCTTCGCTCCTTGCGATG
>JAFYGL010000471.1 GCA_017543165.1 Victivallales bacterium
CAATTTCCCCTTCTTCACCCTGCCTGGCTCTGGGAAATACAGGTCCTTCAAGTAGCTACCGTCGTATGCTGAACGCGAGGTGAGGGACCATTCTGGCACGCCCTCCTCGTCAAATACCAGGGCCTCGCCAGTGAAGAGTATCTCGCAGGCCAGTTTCTTGTTTTTCCACTGTGGCGGCAGCGCTGCGACGCCGTGGAACCAGGCGCTGTCCCATGGCCTGCCCCAAGGCATATTTGGCGCAATTGGCGCGTATTGCAACTTTAGCCTGTCCTTGTAGGGAGTGAAGCCTTTTTCAACCGCATACTCCACCGTGAAATCCACGGCCTCCCCAATGCGATGGGACCTTATCCGCGGCAAGAACATCTTGCAACGTGTCGTGTAGAATTTGATTTCTTCTTTCAGCATGATTTTTCGTTTATCCACAGATTATTTGGAATAGCGCGGTGCACCGCGCGGCCATTGGCCGCGCGTCAGGACGCGATGTCTCCATGCGGCTGCTGCCGCGCGCGGAGCGCCTCTCGCCCCTATTTAATGAAAGCCATCACCATCATTGCAATTCTGTTTATGCAAACCACATCTTTTGCATTACTTTACCTCCAACATTGACATCTGCAAATTGTCTTTGCAATTTTACCGAAGATATCTCCCTGGAGCGTGGTCTTGTTTTTTGCCTTTATCATTGTACATTACTCGCAAATGATTTGAGTTGTCAGGGCATACACGGCAAAAATGGGTAAATTATACTTGTTATGCAGCATTTGGGATGTACCCAGGCTTATTTCATTTCCGTATAAACTGGCTCTAGTCGGCTGGATGACGAATCAGGCTCTGACTCAAGGCTATCATCTAAGGGAGAATTATATATGCATTTCCTTCAATCACAAGAAATACAATTCCTTCATCAAGGATGACTATATCAAGTTTTCTTTCCTTCCAGTGAATACATTCACGGGAGGAAAAGATGTTCCGCTCCATGACGAGATTCTCTTCAGCTATAATCCAGATGTCACTGAGGCGCTGTGCAAGTTGTTTGGCACCAACGAGAAAATGATATTGTATGGCTATTTTTTCAACGACCATGTAAGGAAGATTCTCAAGGCAATATGCCAAAGGCTGGACTGCTATAAAGAGCCTGGCGTGGCTGATGAACTGGACACGCTGGCGATTCACCTTATTTCCGCCATCTTCAGAGCATTAAAAGAAGAAAATGACAAAGGGCAAGTCCCGAACATGTACATATTGGAGATAGCCGATGGCCTCAGGAAGGGGCAGGATTTGAACGCCCTTATCCAGAAATACGGCTTCAGCAGGCGCAACTTCTACCTTCAGTGGAACAATGTGTTCAACCTTTCACCTGTGAACTACAGATTGAATGAACAGCTTTCCAATGCCGCCGATCTGCTTACGGGCACTGAACTCTCCATAAAGGAAATCAGCGAGCAATGCGGCTTCTCGAACATGATTTATTTCTACAGAAAATTCAAGCAGAAATACGGAAAGACACCTGCGGTATTCCGTGCGGAAAAGTTTGCCGTGTCCGGCGTATAGGATGTCCAATATTCTTGTTTTTGCACAATAAGTTAATACATTGCACAATAGTTATCTTGTTTTCTCTCCTTGTTTGTGGTAGAATTAGCAAACTAATAATCGCTGTTGTTTAAGTTTTCACACATAAATTAAGGAGAAGTACAATGAAGACACAAAGAAAAACTAAAGCATTCACACTGATTGAACTGCTGGTTGTAATCGCCATTATAGCCATCTTGGCGGCTATGCTGCTGCCTGCGTTGAGCAAGGCAAGAATGAAGGCACGCGCCATTTCCTGTGTCAACAATCTGAAGCAGATGAGACTTCAGGCCCAGATGTATGAGCAAGACCACGAGGAATATTTGATGCCAGGTTCAGCTGGTGGATACTATTGGGCACATTTGCTTCAGAGAACCAAATATTTCCCTGGCGAAAACGCATCGACGAAGGTTCCGGAATTCCAATGCCCTGAAAAAGCGAACGAAGTGCATAAGAATGGTAGTGGCACAGAATACCATTGGGCACGTATCGACGCCCCAGAATCATACCATTACGCAGCAAATACCTGGCCACATGCTATTGCTCCCACATACAAAATGAAAAAGTATTCACAGTTGAAGACTCCATCCCAGACCTCCAGCATGGCGGATTCAAAACAGAATTCAGAAACAGGTGCATCCTGGCGTATGGATAATTCAGAGCCGAAATGGATGATGAAACTTGATTTCCCTCATAATGGTCTGGCAAACACCAATGTCGCATTTACTGACGGGCATGTCGGCACTGAAAGGAAATCAGCTGCTCTTTATCTAGCATCTGGCGCCATTCCCTATGCTTCTTACATAAGCCCATTCTGGGCATACTATGGCAGCGTTTACACAAGTTACGGCTGGCTTTACTGATTGAGGAGGTTCACACATAATGCGCAGAACCATATTTTTCCTTCTGGCAATTTCAACATTGTTTCTTGCGGCGGCTGACTTTTCAGTGCCATTCCTGAAAAAGGCGCCGAACATTGACGGTCGCCTGGACGAGGGGGAATGGGACTGCGCAATGGCCTTCAGCGGCGGCGCAAAGAACATGGACGCCCGCCGCACCACCGTGTGGATGGCATACGACAAGAGCAACATCTACATGGCATTGCAGGCGGAGACGCCGCCACGCGGAAACCTGGTCGCAGCCTCCAGATGGATGAACCACCATGATTCCATGGAACTGTGGTTCGCGCCGCCAGAAAAGCTCCGCACCGTGGAATCCCTTAAGTTCGGCGTGTTCCAGTTCATGGTCAACTTCGAGGAGAAGACTATGGCGGAGCACCACAACCCTGGCTATGGCCTGAGCTCGCGCCCCTGGAAGCACAACGCCACCGTCAAGTCAAAGGTGGAAGGCAGGCTGTGGACCATGGAAATGGCCTTCCCGCTGAAGGAAATGGGCGTGGAATGCTCGCCAGAAGGCGACTGGCGCATCATGGTGTGCAGGAACCATGGCGTGGCGCCAAGGCGCGAAGCGCCGATGACGGACGTCAGCAGCTACAGCGACCCCAATTCATACTCCGTCTTCCATTTTGCAAAGGATGTTCTGGCGACACAGCAGTTGTATGGCAGCGAGGCAAGACTGCCCCTGCGTTTCCGCATCGCCAACACTGGCCCAAAGCCCGCCTCCACAGAAATCGTGCTGGCGCTTTCTGGAGACAAGCAGCAGGCCCTCTCCAAGACGCTGGACATTGCGCCTGGCAAGGCCGTTGAGCAGGACTTCACGGAGGAATGCGCGGCAGAGGGCGGCAAGTGCAAAATTGACGTCAAGGCGAAGGGCTGGAACAGGTCCGTCACCTGGCAGCCACCTAAACTGCCTCTCTGGCAGAACACCGAATCATATCAGACCTTGTTCTGCGGCTTTGACGCCGACAGGGACGAAATTATTAACTATACCACCATCAAAGGCGCCAAGGCGAAAATATCGAAGCCAGAATTAGGCAAACCCTCTGCCGTGCAGGGTCCCACCGCATCCCGCAAGGTACTGGACTTTACGGGGCGCACGGTAAGCGTCCCCAACGCCAAACTCTGCACCTCTGGCGCAGTTTCATTCTGGATGAGGGTTGCGGCGCCTCTTC
>JAFYGL010000472.1 GCA_017543165.1 Victivallales bacterium
TGGTTCGAGAGCGGCTCCATGCCTTATGCGCAGCACCACTATCCATTTGAGAACCAGGACAAGGTGGATGCCAACTTCCCGGCGGACTTCATCGCAGAGGGACTTGACCAGACACGCGGCTGGTTCTACTCCCTGATGCAACTTTCCACAATGCTGTTCGACAAGCCTCCATACCGCAATGTGGTTGTCAATGGCCTGGTTCTGGCGGAGGACGGCCGCAAGATGTCCAAGCGCCTGAAGAACTATCCAGACCCAGTTGAGATTATCAACCAGTACGGCGCCGATGCAGTGCGCCTGTGCATGCTGGGCTCGCCCGTTGTCAGGGCCGAGGACTTGCGCTTCAGCGAGGCGGCTGTGCGCGAAATAATGCGCACGGTCATCATCCCGCTTTGGAACGCTCATTGCTTCTTTGTGACATACGCCCGCATCGATGGCTGGAGACCGAAGGAGGCCTCCGCGCCGAAGAATCCAGCCAACCTGCTGGACCGCTGGGTGGTGTCCCGTCTTATGGCTACCATCGGCGACATACGCGAGGCGATGGACGGATACGACCTGCAGAAGGCGGCGAACCGCTTCACCTCCTTCCTGGATGAACTCACAAACTGGTACATACGTCGTTCGCGCCGCCGTTTCTGGAAGAGCGACAATGATGGCGACAAGTACGAGGCATACCAGACCTTGCATTTCGTGCTGGTCACGTTCTGCCAGGTGGCGGCTCCATTCATACCGTTCTTGACGGAGACCATCTACCGTAATCTGCGCACGGAGAACATGCCCGAATCAGTGCATTTCTGCGATTATCCAGCTGTGGATGAGGCTTTGCTGGACAAGGCTCTCAACACCAGGATGGAGAGGACCATGTCTGCCGTGTCGCTGGGCCGTTTCCTGCGCACCCAGGCAGTCCTGAAAGTGCGCCAGCCATTGGCTCGTGCGGTGCTTGTTTCCGCAGACGCCTCCGTTAGGGAGGACTTGCAGTCCATGGCCACTGTCATTGCCGAGGAACTGAATGTGAAGGACATTGAGATTCAGGCTGATGAGGAGGCGCTGGTCACCTTGAGCGCAAAGCCTAATCTGAAGCGTCTTGGACCTAAACTTGGCCCCAAGATGAAGCAGATCATACCTCTGGTGAATGCTCTTGGCAGCGCGGAAATCAACGAATTGCGCCAGGGCAAGGCATTGCAGCTGGGCGAATTCAGCATCACTGAAGAGGATGTGTTGGTGCAGCGCACTGAAAAGGAAGGCATGACCGTGGCAAACGAGGGCGACATCACCGTGGCTCTTGACACGCGCCTGAATGATGCGCTGATCCAGGAAGGATGGGCCAGGGAAATCGTCAGCAGATTGCAGAACCTGAGAAAGGAACTGAAATTCGAGGTTACGGACCGCATACGCATAGTCTATGACGGGCCAGAGCAGGTGAAGCAGGCAATCGAGGCGCAAGGCCAGTACATCGCCAACGAGACACTGGCGCTCTCCATCGAGCAAGGCCAGGCGCCCGACATGAATGATGTGGAGATGAACGGTGTCACCGCCAAGTTCGCCATTACCAAGGCATAGCGTTTGTGGCGACGGCGTCCCCGCCGTCGTGTTTGTTTGTAGCGACGGCGTCCTTGCCGTCGCATTTAAGGAGCAAA
>JAFYGL010000473.1 GCA_017543165.1 Victivallales bacterium
AGGGACCAAAGGGACCAAAGGGACCAAAGGGACCAAAGGGACCAAGGGACATTCAACCACTGATTTGTCCCTTTTGTCCCTTTTGTCCCTTTTGTCCCTTTGGTCCCTTTGGTCCCTTTGGTCCCTTTGGTCCCTTTAGTCCCTTTAGTCCCTTAGACTATCGCCCCACAAGCGCCATCTCTGTGTTGTACAAAATTGCGACTTTGCGTTGATTTTATAGCAAAAGCGCAATTTTGGAATAATAATAGCTATTTTGGAAAATTTACAGAAGCCCGAAAAATTGTTATAATTTCCCGCGTTGAAAATTGGTTTAATTGCGTCAGGGAAAACACGGGAATCATGGAAACGAGAATGCGGGCACATTGTATTTGGATGTCGTATGCTGTAATTGCGCTCCTGTCATGTCTGCTTGCCAATGGAATGGAGGATGAGTTGCTTCCTTCTGGACAGGGCGGCAATATGCTTCTGAATGGAAGCCTTTTCCTGGAGGCAGGGGATTTCCCAGCAAACTGGGGTTCAACAAAGCACAAGCCAGACTATTATCCAGAAGGCTTCCCACAAGGTGGTGGTTCGTTGCGTTTCCATGAGAAAGGTAAATTGCATTTGATACGGCAGGACTGGACTTTCAGCATCATAGAGGGTGAAAAGTACCGTCTGAGCTACTGGATGCGCAGTCAGGACTTCAAAGCAAGGCAGGCAAAAGTACTATCATTCAACAATGGCTGGACCAGCAGCGCCGAATCAAGCATTCCAGCAGGCAGTTCGGACTGGCGCCAGGTGGAGCTGGTCTTCGACGGCTTCCCATCCAAGGGCGGCGTGGGCAGCGTGGGCATTCTGGTTGACGGCATTGAGCAGGGCTTTGTGGAAATTGCCAATATCTGCCTGGAGCCTGCCACCCGCAAGGCGCAGGAGGCCTCGGTGGCATATCTGAAGGAAATCCCGCCACAGAAACTCATCCCGCTTGCACCCCGCCTGTATGAGATACAAAACCAGCTCACATTGCGCTGGTTCGGTGAAGCGGATGTGAAGCAGATTGCCTGGTCCCTTTCTGGCAAGGCAATGGGCATGGCCGCCCCTGACGCAAATGGAGTGGTGGCGCTGGATTTCAGCCAGGTCAAGCCAGGCGAATACACTCTGGAATTGAAGGCAGGAGACTTCACATTGACCAGGCAGGTGCGCCGCATGGCCGAAATCAAGACGCAGGGAATACGTCGCAATAATTTCAACACCCTGATTTTCTCGGCCAATTGCAAGGAAGGCGAGGCATTTGAGTTTGGATTGGAGGGCAGTTCGTGGATTTCCATCAAGACAACTCCTGGAATGACCATTGAGCTGGCTGGCATGAAGCATGGCATTTCTGGTTCCATGCCAGTGCATTTGGCGGCAGGAATGCACCAAGGCAAGGTCGTAAAGGGCGCAGGGCAAATCGAGGTATCGGCAATTGCGGAGACTCTCTACTACCAGTTGGCGGGAGGGCCATATCTCAATGGCATTCCAAAACACACATACGCAATGGTAAAGAAACAGCAGCTTGACTGCGTCACTACCTTCTCCAACGGCGGTCCCACCAGCAGCCAGGACTGGGACGACTTCCGCAAATGCCACTCAAACTACCTCCTTGAACACGCCTCCGTAGGCGATGTCACTGGCGACACGCTCAAGGCATTCAGGGGCCTGACAAAGGACACTCCATATTTCGACGGCATCATCGCGGATGAATTCAGCGGCGGCAACAACCGCCAGCTGGCAAAGTTCCTGAAGCACCGCGAGGCATTGAGCAATCCATACGGCAAGGCAGTTTACGCCTGGGTGACTGGCACGCCAGGCAACTCGCCCATACTGGCTGGCTTCCTAAGCTGCTTCCTGAACGACCTGCGGGGAAAGGTGATATATGAATCATACGTGCCAAACAACTACACAGACGAGGCAGAGGCAAGAAACGTCATGCAGCGAAAATTCAACCACATTGTGCAGAAGTTCAAGAAACTCTATCCTGGCTGCGAGAAAGTACTGGGACTTGCTCTCTGCCATTCCAACATCCCTCTTTCGTTCACCATCGACAATGAGCCTGAGGCAAACTTCAAATACCTGCTGGACATGCAGATGAACCTGCTGGCAAAACACCCTGATTTCCAGAACCTCTCCCTGGTCGGCACTTGGGGCGGCAACTATGCCGACGAGGAGATGACGCGCTGGTTCAGCGCACTTCTGCGCCATTATGTCATTGAAGGCAAGACTGACATGCTCTCCGCGCCACTGGGCTGGAGCCTGGCACCCAAGCACATACAGAACGCCTCATTCCGCAAGGGACTGGAACACTGGGAAGCATCGGGAAATGTCTCCCTTGGAACACAGGACAGCATGGCGGACATATTGCGACAGTTCAACATCATACCAGGCAAAGCGGACGCATACGCAGTGATAGCACCAGGCGCCTCCCTTTCCCAGAAAATCGCCAATCTGGCGCCAGGCAAACTCTATGTGCTGAAATACGTCACCTCCGACGCCACAAATGTCAAGGGAGGCCGCCCGAAGCAGACTGCGCTCGCCGCCACATTAGAGGACGCCGATATTGTCGCCAATCTCATTAAATACAGGAAGCCAATCATGCAGGACAGGAACACCCGCATGGGAAACGAAAACTACGATGCTGTGCTTTTCCGCGCCAAGAAGGATGCCGCCCGCGTGACGCTTTCCGCCTCCGCCACGGCAGCAAGACCATCTGGCCTCCATTTCGTAAGCATAATGCCATACTACGAGGATAAAATTGAATGAAATAGACATGAATGGACAAACAAAGAAGGAACACGAACATGAAATGCGTTAATAGAACAGCAAAGAAATCATTTACACTCATTGAATTGCTGGTAGTCATAGCAATTATAGCAATTCTTGCGGCCATGCTTCTGCCTGCATTAAGCAAGGCCAGGGCAAAAGCCAGGCAGACCTCCTGCATCAACAACCTTAAGCAGCTTGGGCTTGCATTCAACATGTACTTCAATGACTTCGAGGGATGGCTGCCCTACCCAATGCAAGGCAACCAGACCACATACAACACATACGGCGCGGTTGCCTGGACACAGGTGATGTCAAAGAACAAGTACATCGAATCTGCCCATGGCAGCAATCGCTGCACAGTGGCAAACGCCAATGTGGTCTCCAGCATTTCCGCTGGCCTGCATTGTCCTGAGGCCGACACCGACAAGACCTGGAACGCCACCAGCAACAGCAATGGCGGCTGGGCGCAGACTGGCTTCAGCACCTGCGCCGACTTTGGAATGAACTACTATAACGGCGACGGTGTTTCGGACGGCGGCAAGCATGTCATTCATCTTGTGGTGAACCCCTCTTCGGCAATCATGGCGGCTGAAGGCAATGAGCGAGTGCTTTCAGGCTATAGCGGCACGGCGGCCAACAGCATCATCTACCGTCATTCGGGCAAGGCAAACTGGGTGACATACTCGGGCAGCGTGCACACTGGCGTCGTCAGGACAAATGGGCAATTCAGAAGCGGGACAGGCTTTTAATCTGGAGGTTTGCATTATGAGGAAGTCATCTATACTAGCGGCACTGGTGTTTGTGCTGTCATCCATGTTTGCAATGTGCGTGGAGCGCGGCTCATCGGAAATCCTGAACCTGACTGGTGCAAACGCCCCCACAAAGGCACACGGCATTGGACGCTGGCTCATCAATGAGACAAGCGCAAAAGACGAGGAACTGGAACTGAAATTCCGCTTCTGGCATGATGAAAAGACATTGACCATCATGCTCAAGGACATTGCCAGCAGCGCCGACGCGCCAGCCACCTGGGAGATACACGCCGCACAGTTCAACGACAAAGGCGATTTGCTGGTGCTGAGCGTGGGACCTGGCGCAAAGGTCTCCGCCAAGGCAGTCGTCCGCAGGCAAGGCGGCACCGCCACCAAGACTGAAACGCCACTGCCAGATTTCGCCACCGCCACAGTGCAATGCGCCGATGAAATCAGGACCATACAGGTCTCGATACCAATGGACAAACTGGCGCCATACGGCTTCATTCCAGGCAAGGTCTGCTTCATGAACGCATTCTACCTGAAAAACGACGAGGCAAAAACCATCTACAGCTGGAATCCCACTGGCAAAAGCCCCCGTACCGCACCCTGGTGCCTGGGCCGAGTCTATGTGCTGAAATAATATGGACGCCTTGGCCGCGCTCCCCAACTACCAAACCATGAAACTAGACATACACTTTCGCAAGATTCTAGGTGCTATCAAGCCGCTGCACGGCGTCAATCGCGCGCCAGCACGCTTCAAGGAAGATAAAATCGAGGAAATCGAGGCGGCGGGCATTCCCTTTGTCCGCACTCATGACTGTGGTGGCGCGTACGGGCGCAACATATTTGTTGACATACCCAACATATTCCGCGACTTCGAGGCAGACGAGAACTCGCCCGCCTCATACGACTTCGCCTTCACGGACCACTATCTCTCGTGCATTGTCAACTCAGGGGCGCAGCCATTTTTCCGTCTCGGCGTTACCATAGAGAACAACTGGAAAATCAAGGCCTACAGAATCGCGCCGCCAAAGGACTTCAGCAAATGGGCGCGCATTTGCGAGCATATAGTACGCCACTACAACGAAGGATGGGCCAATGGCTTTCACTGGAACATCAAATACTGGGAGATATGGAACGAACCAGAGAACCCGCCCATGTGGCAAGGAACGCGTGAGCAGTACTTCGACCTGTATGAGACTGCTGCAAGGCACCTCAAGAATTGCTTCCCAGAAATCAATGTGGGCGGCTACGGCGGATGCGGCTTCTACGCCATTACACGCCAGGGAATGAACGACTTCTACAAGAGTTTCATTCCATGGTACGAAGACTTCCTGGCATACGTCTCAGAACATTCCGCGCCACTGGATTTCTATTCATTCCACCTGTACACGGATGACCCATGGGAAATTGCAAAACACGCAGTTTATGTGCGCGAAAAAACTGGACCAGGCGGGCTTCAACGGCACGGAGATTGTCTTTGACGAATGGAACTACTCTGTCATAAGGCGGGACAAACGGGAGAACGACTATGAGGAAATCAAGGAACTGCCTGGCACGCTTTTTGTGGCCGAGGCATTCTGCCGCATGCAGGACAGCCCCATCGACAAGGCGATGTACTATGACGCGGAGCCCACTTCTGGATACTGCGGACTGTTCTATTTTCCAGGTTCGCGCACCACGCCCACATATCAGGCATTCATCGCGTTCAACCGCCTTTACCAACTGGGAAGCCAGGCCTTGATTGATGCTGACCTGCCTGACACCGTCGCCGCGCTTGCCGCGACCAATGGGAACACAGGGCTGCTTATGCTGGTAAACCGCGGTCCAAGAGACCTGGAAATACCATATTCCTGCGATGTGCCGCTGGACAATGCCACCATCGAATGCCTGTCGCGTGACGGGCATTTCCTCCCTGCCCCGCATTTCTTCTGGAAAGAGGGCATTCTCCTCCTGACACGGCATACACTTCTTATCCTCAAAACAACTTTCAATTAGGCAAGGCAATATTAAATTATCGCCGCCTGTGTGGACTGTGGTCTGTGGACTGTGGACTG
>JAFYGL010000474.1 GCA_017543165.1 Victivallales bacterium
AGGTTTAATATTTTATCAGTTCGTAAGGTTTCAAGACCAGATTCTTGTATTTGGCTTCATGAGGATTTGGGTTTTCAATGTAGATTGCATTTTCACTGTCGATATGGATTCTAAGCGAAAGTGGAAATCCCTCTATGCCCTCATCGGCGTCTTCGTAATTCAAGTCTGCATTCAAAGCCGTTGCGCCGTACCATGAGGATTGTGCAAAGGCTGTATTGAAATTTTCGCCGTCAATGAAAAGCGAATAATTGAATGATTCAATGATTCTCTGCCATGCGGGGGCGTCTGTGTTGCAAATGTTGTTGTACAGCAAACCGTAGATGTGATTGTTTTGGAAAGTCAAGGGCAGTTTTTTGCGCCATTCGCAAGTGTGCATTCCGTCAAATTCCATCACAGGCGAATCAATGCAGCAGAGGACAGCTGTGAAGCCCTGGCTTTCCAGTGCGGTAAAACGTGCACAGCAGAACATGTCCAGCATGGAGCCTGGCAGCAATTCATCGGGGGTGTTTATGCCGGCGTTGCTGTCAAAGATGAAATGCCCTTGTTTTCCCTCAAATGGGAATTTGACGTAATAGCAGTTCTTTTCATATTGCTCGGGCAAATCCAGACGGCAGCTGAAATCGATGCGGGGCAAGTTCTTCCATATCCTTACTGTGCGTTCCGCGTGTCCGTATGGGAAGTCGCCGCCTTGAAGAACATCTGTGAAAAGCTCGCCATCGGAAAGGATTTTTCCAGTTTTTGAAGACAATTCATGGACTGTGCGCTTGACGCTAGGCAGCAGGCCGCAATGCCCCTCGTCGTTCAACGCGTCATGAATTGTCTCGGAGAGCATTTCACCGCAGCCATTCTGCATGATGATTTTGCCTTTCTTGGATTTGACTGAAGAAATGGTTCCGTCCTCATCTATGTCCAATTCAAAGAATCTGCTTGTGATTTTTTGGGGAATTTCTCTGATTTCTGGATTGAAGCTTTCGTTGTAGATGCGTGTGAATTCGGGGTTCAGGCGCAAGCTGCCTAGCGCAGGAACGTCTTCAATGTATAGCATCCAGCGGTTTTGTCCAATCTGCTGACGGGCCACCTCCCTGCCGTCAGGATATTTAAGTGACACTAGTTTTGGAGAGTAGATTCCCAAATACAACTCGGCATTGCCTGAAATGATGTGCGGCGCAAAGTTGCGAATGAGCACGCCTTTGTCGGCATTGTAATTGGCATCAACGGAGCTCCTGCGCTTCAGTGCATCCGCTCTGCGCATGGCTGTCTCTGCATAATGCGACTTGCATTTCCAGCTCTGCCTGAAACGGTCAAAGCAGCTTGCGGAAAAGGAGCGGCCGTTTTCCTCATAGCTTTTCTGCCAGTGCCATGTGTTCAGCCCAAAGGTGTGGTCAGAGGTAAGCAAGAGGTTTTCCATGATTGCGTCATCTTTAAGGCCTTTCAAACGGCAGGCGTCATAAAGGCGCTGTGCCTTGCGGTGGTTTTTAAGGACGGAGGGTACTGCATTGATACGCAGGTTCCAGGGATCGGCCAGAAAGCCATTTATAACTGGAATCGAGGCGGCGTATTTCTGCTCCATCAGGCGGAAGAATCCAGACGGAGTGGTCAGGCTGATATTGGGATACATTCCTGTGGCATTGAGTTTGCGCACAAGTTGAGCAAGTTCAGGGGCGGGACCTCGGTTGTCCCCGCCATATTGCATCAGTATTTCGGAATACGGGTATTTCTCCTTTTGCAATCTGTCTTTGAAAATGTCAAACACTTCCTTGCCAGAAAGCCTGTGTTCGCAGTTGTCCTCTGGCATGGAAGGATCAATGCCAAGGTCATGGATTCCCAAAAGTTCAGGATAATTTCTGTATCCAAGGAAGATGCTTGCCATTCCATATACCGCATAAGGATGCTTTGCATTGCAAGAGACCTCATTGCGGTCGTTGCCCAGGTTCCACACGAGAATTCTGCCTCCTGACTTGCATTGCAGATAAAACAGATGCGGCAGATTCGCCCAGGGCAGTTCTGTCTGGAATGCGCCGCATCCCGCAATAAGATAACGTATTCCTGCATTGTTCAGGAGAGTGGGGGTCTCGCTGGCCAAACCGCCAATGTCATCAAGAATGGCGGTTTGCACGGCAAAGCCATATTTTCTGCCTAGTTTTACGGTGCGGATGCAGTTTTCCTGAAGTTCCGCAAAGGAGGCGACCTCGGTCAGCAACTGCTTGTCGAATGCGCCGACTTCAAACTGCCCGCTACGAAGCAGATTCAGCAATCTTTCCGCCTGCTTCTGCGGGCGGAAATCAAGATAGTTGCAAAGAAGCGCGCCGCTTTCTATGGTCCAGCAGTAATCATGGTCAGCCTCGCCGAGGCGGACTGCCTCGTCAAGAAAGAGCAATTGCTGCTGAACAACCTCATCAGGCAAATCAGTGAAGCCGATGTCATAGTGTGTGTGATGTATCAGAAAGATTTTGTCCAACATGTGGGAAACTCCTCAAAGCCAGTTGAGTTGTTTGAGAATTTCAGGTTGCATCTTTGCGACTTTTTCCATGAAATCCCATATCCTGCTGCGATGAATGTCCGCCGCATAGCGATTCTTGGTTGTTTTCCAGAGCGACATGTCAGCCTTCTCGTCACTTAGCTCGCTTATAAGTTCTGACTGGATGTCTGCACAGAGTTTTTTGCTTTCAAATGCCAAGGGTGATTTCTTCTCAATCAGGAGGCGATTTGCTTTTTTCAGGAGGAGCAGGTATTCATAGTCGCAACGTCCTTCCCAAATGGCCTCATTTTGACGGCTGGAGAATATTTCATTGCCTTTGAAATACCATGTGGAGAAGTAGCGCCCTGTGTAATCGTATTCAAAGACATTGCGTGGAGCAGTTGCAAGATTCCAGAAGCTGGAGCCAACATAGTTGTCGAAAAGGAATCCCAGGCGGAAAGTTCCACCATAGTAGATATAAGGATCACGTTCACGTGCTCGGTTGGCGCAGGAATATAGCCCCATGCGCACATTGGGAGATCGAACTGAATTTACTGCCATCAGATGCAATATGTATTTTTTGCTGCAGGCGTTGTTGCAAGGCTGGAGCATATCTATTTCAGGATAGCCGTACAGTTCATTTTTGGCAAAAAATGGATTGCCATAACTGGAAAGCCTTTTGCCAGAAGGCGATTTTGCCAGGGTAAGGGCTTCGCACCAGGCGGCAAGTGTATTTTTTTGCTCTGGAGTGGAGGCCTCGTCAATGAAGTGCACCATGAACTTGTCCAAGTCCATTTTCAGGTCTTTTTCAATATGCGCGGCAATGGCGTTAAGGTAGTTGACCATCCGTGCCGTGAAACGCTTCTTGTCTTGAAGTGGCTCGAAACCGACATTAAGGCGGGACTTGAGGTTGCCGCCACCAAAAAGGGCGTAGCGTTTGAAGCCTTGCATTGAACTCAGCCAGCGGTCAAAGGCGCTGAAGTCCAGTGGCTTGGACAATTGGTCCTTTTCATTGAACATTTCGGGGAATGCCTTTGGCAATGCGGCCTCGTGTCCCCAGGAGACATTCATCTGATATTCGCGGATAAGTTGCATTGCCGCATCCATGTTGCTTTTATCCACAGACTGTGCATGGCAGCCAAGTGTGTTGAGATAATCCCATGTGCCGTATTCAGTAGAGAGTTCTGCTGGAAATTTCAATTTTCCGACAATGAGATTAAAATCCTTTCTGAAATTATAGTTGCCTACGCTAATTGTGTATTTTCCTGGTTTTGCATCTGCTGGAACTGCAACTTTAAGGAAAAACTGGATGCTTTCGCCTGGGAGCAATTCCACTCGATATTCGCCATTGTCAGGAGTCTGCTTTTCCAGACGATTGGAGTTAAAGAAGAAATTTGCGTCATCTGAGGAAAATGCCCGCAGTAATGTAACAGGAAATGGAGAACTGATTTTGAAGCAAAAGTCCTGTTTGTTGGCATCCGCATTTGTAAGATTCAATGGCAAATTGCGTATTTCGCCCGACGAGAGTTTGATTTCACGGCATTTGGCATTATCCTGTGGATAGCTGAAGGAATTGAAAGGATCCCAGCGTCCCGAACTCCATGCAACTATGC
>JAFYGL010000043.1 GCA_017543165.1 Victivallales bacterium
ATATGAGCTTGCCTATGAGCTTAAGCGGGGGAAGAAATTGTCCGCTCTCATGAGAAAATACGGTTTCAGCAAGCAGACGTTGTACAATGAGTGGAATGAGGCATTCGGCGAATCTCCAGCGCAATATCGCATTAGAGAGACATTGAAGCAGGTCAAGACTCTGCTTCTGAACACAGAAATGCCCATCAAGGAAATATGCGAGACATGCAATTTCTCAAGCCTGATATACTTTTACCAGTTCTTCAAAAAGCATGTCGGAATTTCGCCTGTAGAATACAGAAAGTCAGGGAAACTTGAGTAAAAAACTACCTGGCATTGTCAAAATTGGCGTATCTGTAAATGGCGAATGTGCGTTTACTTGCGCACTTCCAGTGGCATAGCTTTCCTGACAAGCTGATGTGGAGCCTTCTTTTGAGCGTATTGCTGCATAGCAGCCGCACATCGGCGTTTGACGGAATTTCATTGCCAAGCTCCAAGGAGGCGGAATCATTTTTGGCATTTTCCCTGAACAGAAGAAGATAGCCGCTTTGCTTGTCTTGGCAGGTGATTTGGAAGCCTGTGATGGCAAAGCCGCAGGGACATTGTCCAATGGGCTGCACATCGCCGTTGAAGATGTCCTGCTTCACCTGACAATGCAATGCAAGCATTTTGCCAAGGTCTGACACCTGTTTCTCATCCAGTCCAGACAACTCCAGCCATGCCAGGGGATTTGCCGCCATTACGGCGGCGAACTCGTATGAGAGGTCAAATGCCGAGGGTCTCAGGCAATCCTGTCTGTAGAGCATGTCATTGCGCTTGTTGTTGAGAAACTCGAATTGCAGCTTGCGGGCGGGAATGTAATGGCTCAAATGCCAAAGGTTGCGCAACGTGCAGTGTGGATAGTAGTTTGCAAAGTCGGTGTATCGGTTCTCCACGAAGATAGTGCCGAATTGTCTCTTCCACAGATAGCCTGGCCTGTTCTGCGCCGTGCAGTCCAAATTTAAGACAATTGAGTTGTTCGCCTTGCGTTCCAATTCCGTCAGCAGGCGCAGATAGTTTGCCTCGGCCACCTTGCTGGTTAGGTTCACGCCGTCCAGTTTGAAGAAGCGGACACCATATTTGCGGTGCAGCGCCAGCAATGTCTCGACGTCTCTATTCCAGTTTTCAAAGTCATTTGAGGAATCAGGCGAGAACCATAGTCCCAGCTCAATGCCAGCAAGTCCTGCTTTTTTCACTATTGGCTCCAGTCCATTGGGAAAACGCTGCGGGTGAACACTCCAGAAATCAGGGTCAGTGGCGTAATATCCTGACCATACACCACCCTTTTTGAGTTTGGAATTGGCAGTTGTTCCCTTTTGCCATCCGTCATCCAGCTGAAGCACATCTAGTCCCAGGCGCTTTGCCACTGCAATTTCCTTCAGGACAAAGTCCTCGCACATACGGGCATCCTGGCTTCTGTCACCCCAGGTATTGGACATCACGAATGTGCTTTTCAATTGTGGCAGTGCACATTGGCAACTGTAGTATTGCCTGAAGGACGACTGCAATGCGTTGATGTCGCAGTCTCCCGCACCCACAGTGGAGCCGTAGAGCCAGCACCATCCGTCCTTGTCATAAGCGCCCTGACCGCAGTTCAGCAGTCTGCCCTCATTGCTTCCGTCCACAATGAGGCTGTCGCATGTGGACAGCATGTCATAGAGGTGGGTGGGGGACTCTTTCACCAGCATAAGTGCCTTGTTCTCCAATTCAGAGCTGAAAATGAATATGTTGCCCCTGCTGGTGTGGCGTCCATATTTGTAAAGCAGTGTTTTATCCTCTGTGAGCAGGCAGTCATTGTTGTCAGTGCGGTCATGCAGCCTGACTGACGTAAGGTGCACATGCTCCGTGCCAATGGGCACATTGTCAATCTGCTCGACAACATTGCAATTCGCCATTTTGCAATTATCCAATTCAGTCTCAATGCCATTGCTTGTCGGATATTGCTGTGCTTCGCTGGCCTGGGACAATGAAATGCCTTTTCCCCGTCTTTCAAGGGAGATGAATGGCATCCCCGGGTACACGATGAAGCGCGTCTCTATCAGAATGTCTCCGTAACGCCTTGTGGCTGTCAGCATTAGATGCTTGCCGGAAAGCCCGGCATTGTCCTCTATTGAGCAATGATATTCAACATTTGCCTCTACTGAAGCAGGTGCGTTCTTCAATGTCCAAACTGAATTGTGGACCTTGTCCAATATTTCCGTGCAGACAAGCCCCTCGCTGGTCCAGTGAAAAATGCGTTCAATGCAAGCGTTGCCTATGGAAAGGCGGCCTCCCGATGTCCAGGCCACAAAACTATCTTTATATGACTTTTTCATGAAAATGCGCCAGTGATATTGTCAACAAAGGATAATAATCAAATAGTCATCATCATCGGGAGCACCTTGATGCGGCCAGTTGGTGGCAGGCTCATGGCCAGGATGGCCAGTTCCGATACAGCGGGATTTGCTGCGGGGACTATTCGTTCTTTAGTATGGCCGCCAATGCAGGCATGGAATACAGCCTTTTTCCCGTCCAGGGAGAAATCTGTTTTTATCCAGCCGTTTTCCCCCTTGACTTCCAGTGTCGGTCCAAGGGTGCTTTCAAGGTCAGGTTCGAGGAATTGCGCTTCAATGATGCTATGTCCATTGCGCGCAGTGCATCATGTTTATTCTGTGCTGTGCCATAAGGAAGATCACACAAGGCCATTTCTATCGGGCCTGTGGGGAAAAATGGCAGTGCTTGGAGGCAGTCTCCCTGAAAAATCCTGTCTCTAATGTCATCAATGGATAATGGAGACATGGGCAGTTTCTGCAGATGCATCGCTTGAAAGCGTGCCAATGAGTATTTCCACTTCCTTTTCACGACCTATAAGCATGGTTTCACCTTCTAAGCATTATAGTCTTGAAAACATGCTGAACAATAACACAAAACTCTGCGGAAAGCAAGCAAAAAGACACATTCCGCAGAGTTTAAAGATATATCCAAGGTTAAATGCATTGTCAAACTCTGCGGAAAGTCCTTGAAAAACAAAGATCCCGCAGAGTTTGTGGGGTGGATAAAAAAGACGGTGTTTACCACATTATCTTCAACGTCAGGACCTCGTAGCAGTGCAGCATTGCGCTGATGGAGAGCGCATTGGCCTCGTATGAGAACGGCATTTCTTGCCAGATGCCATCTGGTGTCAGTTGCAGTACTTGGCCGGGGCGGGCATCGGATGTGATGTCAAGTTTTTCCAATGCATCATAGTTGAGATTGAACAGCATGAGCAGGTCATGGTTGTCGCCTTTGCGCCGCAGTGCGCAGATGTCCTGTTCATTCAGCACAATGCCTGGAATGACAGAGCCATTCAGACGATTCAGCAATGACACCAGCCATTCCTTCCTTTGGGGATTCAGCTGTGAGAAACTGTAATTTGTATGGTAGCTGGTGGTGAGCATAATGCCGCCCAGGCTATTCTTGAAGAGGATGGTTCCAGGAGCCACATCCTCCATTTTGCCTGACTGATTGTATGGTTCGTACGCAAGTGTGGACAGCACTGCTGCGGAAGATGACTTTATTTTGAAATGGGGTGTTCCCTTTACTGTCACAGGAAGGAATTGCCTGCTTTCGCAGACATATTCCCTGTTGAAGAGGAATTGCTCTTCCGTGGCTTCAAGGCCAAGGAAGTCTCCATAGCCGCGTCTGCATAATTCAATGGCGGCTGCTCCGTCCACCAGCAGTTTTCCCGCAAGCAGGATGCGCAGTTCATCATCGGTGAGGCGCTGCACGGTTGCCTGTCCTGCAATAGCGTGGATGCCACTTGATTTTCCTGAATATGAGCATTGGAATGGGATGCCGAAAAGACCGAAGACCTTTTCTCCCCAGATGCCACTTTCCAGGAATGCCTCCTGTGTGTTTTTTGCAAGATGCCATTTTGTGAAGCGGCTGTGCAGCGGTATGACAATGCCCTCCATCACGGTGCTGGCCGCCTCTTCCGCCAGTGCGCGGTAGTATCCCTTGTTTCTGGACAGTATGTCAATGTAGTTTTTGGAGACTGGCTTGCCCAGTTTGCTGGCGTTGACAAACCATAGCTTGGCGCCATTGAGCCCACACATGA
>JAFYGL010000475.1 GCA_017543165.1 Victivallales bacterium
ACCGCTGGCGCCACGGCTGGTTGTAAGCACCTTGAGCTCCACATCGTCGCCATAATGTCTGCGCAGCATCGCAAAAAGCCCCGCCGCCTCGAATTCAAAGTCGTCCTGATGCGCCATAATGGACATCACACGCAGTTTTTCCATCATTCCCTCCGTATTCTCCATTTTTCTAGAAGCACTAGAAACCCTTAAAAGCAAAAACAATTAAATGTACTATGAACTTCCACTTATTCAATTGTCATTTAAGAAAAATGCCATGATCCAGCGGCTTGAATTGCCATGGGCGGCACTGCCTATTCAGCTGCATTCTTCAGGATGCTCTTCATAAGCTCATAGGCCTGCTCCACCTGCCTGTCCAGCACTGCCTGCAGCATATCAAGAAATTTCTGCCTGTCGCCCTTGTCAAGGAATGATTTTGCTTCTCTGTAATTTGTCCAATATTCATCCCAATGACGCTGTTCAAGCTCATTGAACCTGGCGATTATCCCATCATTGTCAGGGAAAGCGCGTTTCAGCTGGTATGCAAGCTTGCCGTATTCTCCGTTTTCCAGGACTTCTGGAATCCTTGGAATCGCAAGAGGCACAGGTATGGCAGGCGTGTATCTAGTTGGGCCAGGGCATATAAGCAGTGTGCCGAGAAGGCCAGGATTCTCAGGAGAGGCAATATAGTCCGAGGCGCATACCGTGCTGTTCCTGAAAGGGCACATGTCAGGATACTTCTCATTGTTCCTTAGCCTGGAAAGAGCCAAAGTGTCCTTGATGGCTATCTTCCCCTTTTCATTGCGCGTCCTGACCAGATAGTCCTGAGCGACAAGAAGCCTTGTGGCGGATTTTATCCTGCCTTCGGTCATGGCTCCTTTTACAAGGTAGGCAATTTCAGGGAATATGTAGTGATTGGTGTGTACGGAAAAGCCATTGCTGATTTTCCTGTATGAGATATGCCCTGAAGTCAGTTCCACGACAGCCACCTCCTTTCCGTCGCACAATGTAAAGTGGTCCCGCTTGGGCTTCATGCCGTCCTTCACAAGCTTCTCAAGCGTGTCCAGCGCCTCCTGAACGGTGGCGCAGTTGTGCGCCACAAGGTTGAACAAGGCCCCTATGTTGTATTGAGGATTATTAGGCCCGTCAATGGAATTTGGCACATCCGTGTCAATCATGCCCAGTCCCTTTTCATTGAAGAGCATATAGGGACTGAATGCCAGCACCTTGTATTTGCCCCCTTCCACCTGCGAAAAATACAGCTTGACTTCCACTTCCTTGCCCTGCCCCCAGTCTCTGGTCTTGTGCACTATGAAGGTGCCTGTCTCGCTTGTATCAGGCGCTATGACCCAGGACGTGCATGCACAGACCGAAACAGCCATCAGCACAAAAACAAATGCAAATGCTCTTGACATTATGATTCCTCTCCATCTATGATTTTTCATATGACAATACAATAATCACAAGGGAAGATAAGCCACAAAATCAAAAAATCCACAGGAAAAAAGACTTTTTCCTGTCCTTCCATTCAATTCCTTTTGCGTAAGGCTATTCCCGTTTCCTTGCACTTGCATTCAGGAAACGGGCTTGCCTTACGCACAAGGAACGATTGTTCCTTTTGGTCCCTGGCGTCTTGCAGGTAAATAAGCACAAAATATATTATTGTCATTTCAAGTTTTTACCTAAAGATTCCAAATAAATGGCTACGCAATTCAACATCAATCTATGCGAAGGGGCCCTGCTCCCTAAGATAGTCAAATATTCACTACCTCTAGGCATCTCAATGCTAATGCAGATCGCCTTCCACGCAGCCGATATGGTGGTTGTCGGGCGCTTTGTCTCGGCGCACGCGATGGCCGCCGTCGGCTCCACTGGCGCCCTTACCGCGCTTTGCATAACGCTGCTGACGGGGCTTTCCGTGGGAACCTCCGTGCTTACCGCACAGTACTACGGCGCAAAGAACTGGAATGCGCTGCGCAACATTCTGCGCACCGCAATCGCAGTGGCGCTGCTCGGGGGCCTCCTTATGGCAAGCTTCGGGTTCTTCTTCGCAAGGACGCTGCTCTCCTGGATGAGGACACCCCCGGAAGTGATTGAACTGTCAAAACTGTATCTCTGGATAATCTTCGGCGGAATGCCCTTCCAGATGACATACATATTCGGCAGTTCCATAATGCGCGCTCTGGGGGACACGAAACGCCCACTGTTCTTTCTGAGCATTTCCGGCACGGCAAATGTGCTGCTGAACCTGTTCTTTGTGCTTGTCTTCAAGATGGGCGTATCTGGCGTCGCCTTTGCAACGGTAATATCCAACGCCATATCCTCGACCTTCATACTGCGGGTGCTATCCACATACGAACCAGAATTCAGGCTAAACCTGAAAAAGCTGCGCATTTACTGGGATTCCCTTTACAGGATGGCAAGAATCGGCCTGCCCTCCAGCTGCGGCAGCTCCTGCTTCTCCCTCTCCAACATCATAATACAATCCTCCGTAAACTCTCTTGGCGCGACAACGATGGCGGGCAATGCGGCTGCCCTGCAATATGAAAACGTGCTTTACCTTTTCAGCTCATATACGCTTCACCTGGCATCCGTCAGCTTCGTCGGGCAGAACTATGGCGGCGGCCAGTACAAGCGCATCATAAAGAGCATAA
>JAFYGL010000476.1 GCA_017543165.1 Victivallales bacterium
CGTCCTTGTAGGTTGCGATGCAGTCGCTGTAGCTTTCGCTCCATCCCTTGTAGATGCGTCCGTTCTTGCAGGTGGCGATGCAGTCGCTGTAGCTTTCGCTCCATCCCTTGTAGATGCGTCCGTCCTTGTAGGTCGCCTTGCAGTCGCTGTAGCTTTCGCTCCATCCCTTGTAGATTCTTGTTTCGGCATGGAGTGTTGCCGCAGTCAGTATGGCGAGGATGAATAAAGCCATTCTCATGTATGTTTCCTTTTGATAATGCTGTTATTCTGGAAAATTGACGCTGTAGATGTCGCATTCCTTCATTTTGAGGCGGAGGCGGAACTTCATTGGCGGCAGTTCCGAGAAATTCTTGCCATTCCATTCTGGCTCCCAGCAGATTTTGTCCCCCCAGAATGGCTTGATTTCCTTGAAGGTGTATCCAGGGATGGGATTGCCGTTTTCATCGCATATCTCCAGCTGGATATAGCCGCCTGCGCTGGTGGCCAGATTCAATTGAAGGCCGCCTTTGCGCCTGTACAGCACTCGGGACAGCATGGTTCCAGTTTGCAGGCCATTGCTGCTCAATGAGACAAAGCCGTCAATGCGGAACTTGTACATGAGTTTTTTGCGTCCGTGGTACATTATCAAATTGTCCCCATTCTGCACGATTCCCCAGGCAATGTAGTTCATGCGGTTAAGCCAGCGTTCGCTGTCCAGGCCAGGTGTGATCCAGGTGCCAGGGCAGGGGCGTTCAATGCCTTTGCCACTGCGGGAGAAGAGTAGTGTAACGTCTGTGGCGCTGCCTCTGTCACCGAAGTAGCGCGTGGCTGCGCCGACATAGATGTGCGGCGCGCGGGCGTAAGGTGCCAGGCCGCTGACATATAGATGCTCCCCTTTCAGGTTGACCTTGAGGAACTCAGGCTCGCTCCAGTGTATGAAGTCCTGGCTGGTGACCTTGGCGAATGAGCGCAAGCCCTTCAGACCATCGGCGGTCTTCCAGACGCGCATGTACATGACATAGCATTTTTCGCACTCGGAATAAAAGACCACATTTTGCGAATCCAGCCCATGCCCGCCTGTCTTTTCTGGTGTGTATGCAATGATTGGGGCGTCCCCATATTGCTTCCAGTGTATGCAGTCCGCCGAATGGAAGGCAAACAGCCCCTTGGTCTCGCGAACGCCTGCCACCGCCTTGTAGCGTTCGTCTGGCTTGCAAGCGGGATTGCAGTCATAGAAGGGGACGAAGTTGTGGGTAATGGCATCCTTACCGTATAAAAGGGTGTTTGGTGGCACGGGCTTGCCTGGAAACAAATGCAGGTCCGGCAGTTCCCATTTGAGGCCGTCAGCGCTTTGGGCGATGCCCACATATTCACCAGGGTGGTTGTTGTACATTTCGCCCTTGTAAACGCCGTCCACTCCCCTGTAGAACAACCAGTATTGTTGCGGATCCTTCAGTATCGTTACATAGTGTCCGTCTGGCTTGTTTGGATTGCATGGCAATTCCACTGGAAAATGTGGTTTCAGGCTGACGTTGTGCGACTTGTCAATCAGGAAATTGTCAATGAAAAGTTCACGTCTTCCAGTTACATCGTAAATGTCGTCCTTTTTTTCCTCTTGTGCGGCCAGGGCGAAAGCCAGCATCAACGCGAATGTGATGAAAAGTGATTTTTTCATTTGCCTTATTTTAGTTTTTTCCCGCAATGGGGGCAATATGTGATTTCCTCTTTGTCCTCTTTGTCATTTTGTGATTGCAGGTGCTCCATGAATCCCGAACTGATGATGCCAGTGGGTATGGCGACCATGCCGATGCCAAGTATTGCGATGAGTGCGCCTATGATGCGCCCGCCAACCGTCACGGGGTAGATGTCGCCATAGCCGACGGTTGTCAACGTGGCGACTGCCCACCACAATCCAGAAAAGGCGTTTTTGAAACTGTCTGGCTGTGCGTCATGCTCAGCATAGTATATCAGGAGCGAGGCGACAATCAGAAGCAGGAGCACGACAAAGAAGGATGCCACGATGTCCTTGGCCTTGTTTTTGAAAACCATGCCGATGGACGAAAGGGATTCAGAATAGCGGCTTAGCTTGAATATGCGCAGTAGCCTGACCAGACGAAATGCGCGAAGCCCCAGCAGCTTGATGGGCAGAACCATTGGGAGGTAGAAGGGCAGGATGGCCAGAAGATCGATTATCGCCATTCCAGAGAATAAATACTTCCTCATGGCAATTAGTCTTTTCTCTTCTGGAAAAAGAAGGTCCGAGGTCCAGATGCGCAGA
>JAFYGL010000477.1 GCA_017543165.1 Victivallales bacterium
AATGTTTGTTAAGGTGCCAGGCGCATTTCCTGGATATGCAAATACGGGAGGCTTGACTTTGCGGCCTGTAAAGGTGTTGGAGCGCAAGGTGATGAATTTCCCAGTTGCACAGGTGAAATTGGAATTGCGTGGAGACAAGGGTGAACTTCTGCAGGCGTTTACTGGCGAGCAGCGTGAATTGACTGGCAGGGACATAATGCTGCGCTGGGATGAAAATGGCGTCCCCGAATTGCTTGTGGAAGGTGCTGTGGTCGCAAGGGGCAGGGCATCTGGATATGAAAGGCAGAAACTGCGTTGCAGCAGAATGGTGGGCAATGTGGCCAGTGATGTGCTGGAGTGCGGCGTGGCGGCGAAGGGGGAATTGGCGTTGGCACTGTCCTCTGGCAGCAGCAGGCAGGCAGAGACAGATGAGGTGGACATCGCCCTTGCCAAGCATGTGCGTATGTTGCAGGACAGTGCGGCTACCGTGGTGGCTGCGGCATTTTCCGTGATGGACAGGCGCCAGTTGTTTGCGACGGCGGGGACGCAGGCGCTTGACGCAATGACGCCAGTGTATGTCCCATTGAAGAACAGTGGCAATGTCAGCCTGCATGGATTGGGTGTGGTTGCAGCCATTGTGGATGGGGAAATGTCTGGCATAAGCGAGGCATTCGAGCCCAAGGGATTGTTTCCCGTGCTGCTCCTGTGTGCAAGGATGTATTCTGAAATGCAGGAAACGCCTGAGATATTGGATGAAGAAGTGGCGGAAATCATAGCATGCGCAGTGGCAAGGTTGCGGAATGGCCCTGCCATATTGGATTTTAGCCTGCCTGGAACGCACATTTCAGGCACAAGTGTGGAATGCTCCTTTGAATTGAGGAATGCAAGAAGCTGGACTTTGGATGTAAGCGATGCCGATGGCAAGGAGATGGCGGTCTATACTGGCGAAAATGAGGCTGATTCCTTTGATGTGCCTATCGACAGTGATGGCTGGCATGTATTCAAACTGACTGCCTGGGATGAATCAACTTGCATAAGCCAGGTAAAAAAGGCGCTGGTGGATGGAACTGCGCCAGTGGTGGAACTCAATGTGTCGCCTGTTTCAAAGGGCAATGGCTATGTTGTTGGAATTGAGGCCAATGTGGATGAAGATTACCTACAGGAATGCGAGGTCCTTGTTTACAATGCCGCCGGGGACTTGTTGTTTGCAAAAAGCACTGGAGAGAAAAAACTGGATTTGAAGGCGGCTGTGCCAATGGCGGGCGAGTACGAAGTTCGCCTGAACGCCAGGGACAAGTGTGGCAATGCCAGCGAGATTGTACGGAATGTCGTGATAGAAAAGGTCCCCGATGAATGGAATGTGCCTGATGTGGCATTGAGCATCGCCAATTTGAATGAGGCGCGGCGTCTAGTGTCCAGGCCATTTGAGGCTGTGGTGCGCATTGCGGGATTGTCGCAGGTGGAATATGTGGAAATGTACCTGGATGGAAGGCTTGTTGCCAGGCAGAATGGCGCGCTGTATTTGAAATACACATTTGACACAGAGAACTTCGAGCAGGGCTTGCATCGGGTGCGGGCCGTGGCATACGATGGCATGGGCTCTGCATTCTACTCCAATGAGCAGGTGCTCTACTACACCACCTTGGAGGAAGATGGCATTGGCCCCGCAATAGAAGTTCGGCCAGGGCAGTTCCCATTGCTTGCAGGAGGGAATGTCTCTGTCAACTGCCATGATGCAGGGGGCTTGTTCAAGATTGAAGTCTTTCAAGGCGGGCGTTTATTGGCGGACAAAATATTTGAGGAAGGCATATACAATGGTGGAATTTCCGCGAAAACAGCCTCGCTGGAGGAACTGTGCATAGTTGCGACTGATGTGACGGGCAATGTGAGCAGGCGTGCCATTGAATTGCGTGATGAGGGGAAGGCACCGAAATTGAGCATGACATCCACTGCATTTGGCGAAAGCGAATACGAAGGCGAGGCCGCCGTGATTGCAATTGCGGAAGGAAATGCGGGGTGCATAACGCTTGAATTGAATGGCGTGGAATACGCCAGGGCATATTACCCCGAAGGCGGCTGTGCGTATTTTACATTGTCGGAGGAGGATTTGGCAGAAGGCAGGAATATGGTGAGGTGCAGGGCAATAAGCATTGACGGAACGCATGAAAGCGAAGCGCATGGCCATATACATACACCAGTGCTGCGTAATGTAAGGATTGCGCCAGATTTGATTATGCCGTATCTGGGCACTGGCACTGAAGTTGGTTTTACTGCTGAAATGCGCCAGGAGCGTGAGTGGAGCGTTGCAATTGAGGGCACTGATGTGCAATGTACGGGAAATGGCAGGAATATTGAGGCAAAACTGGATACGGCGGGACTTGCGGACGGGGACTATATCGTGGCAGTGACCTTGCCTGAATTGGACTATATCCGCAAGTTCAACATAACGATTGACGCAAAGCCAGGCGAAGTGCTGGCGCATATTGAATATCCTGCTGATGGTGGCGTTGTGAATGAAGGGGTGCTGCGTGTGACAGGCAGTGCCAGCGCAGAGGGAGCGGTGGTTTACGGCTTTGAATTGTTTGACGCAAGTGGCAGACTGCTGGGATTGGAGAATGTGCCTTGCCAGGAGGAATGGCGTCTGCGCGCATTTTCCATGCATAAAGAGGGTGCTCCGCAAATGCTGTGGAAGGCAGGTCCCGTGCAGGAAGGGGTACTTGGAGCATTTGATTTAAGCGGCTTGGGTGACGGTTTGTACAGATTATGCCTGCATGTGCAAAGCGACGAGGGCGAGTGTGCGTCATCAAACGTGTCATTCAATTTGGCCTCGCAATTGAAATGCGGCGTATTTTCCTTTTCGGAGACAGATTTGACCGTGTCTCTTGGCGGAATACAATTGAAGTGGGGGCGGGAGTACAGCACGCTGGACAGCGCGGAAAATGGCAAGTTGGGCTTTGCCTGGAAAAGCACGACTATTATGGCGCAGCCTGTCATGGAGGAAAGCAGGATGCCATTGGAGACTGAGGACGGCAACGAACTTTCAGTGCATTGTGGTGGCAGTCGCGACATAAGCGTGACATTGGCGGATGGCAGCAAGCGCAATTTTGTATTCTCGCTGGAGGCTGGCGGTGGCTATTCCTTCTGCTACTATGCAAAATGGATTTCACCTGACAGCGGCATTTCCCTGGAGCCGAATTGCTCCAACAAATTGATGAGTTTGCCAGGATTGGCGCCGTATTGGGAGGCGGCAGGCCCCGCCACGCCCTGGGAGATGTTCGATTTTCCCTCGTTTACCATGCGGGACAGCGAGGGGCTGTGCTACAGGATTGAACGCGAGGCGCTGGGCACTGCGTACGTGCCGAATGGAGATGATTTCGGGTATGTGGAGGCGTATGGCGACTTGAGGATAGCCGAGGTGACATGGCCTAATGGATATAGGCTTGCTTTTGACAATGGGCAGATTACCGTGAGCGAACCCGAGGGTGCGCTTGATGAAATGCTGCGCTTCGATGAGAAGGAGGGCAGGGTGACAAGCGTGCTGAGCCTGGACAGGCCAGTGCGCCTGGATTATGAGTACGACAGCAAGGGCAATTTGAGCAAGGTGTTCCGCTGTGTGAATGGTGGCGAACCCGTTTTGCATAGGCAATATGAATACACATTGCAGGATTTCCCACATCATATCACGGCAATAAAGGACGGCGTGGGCGCTGTTCTGGCAAGAATCGAGTACGACAAGGCGGGGCGCGTGTTGCGTTGCGTAAATGCGGAAGGCGTTTCCTCCTCAAACACGGCGGATGTTTTTGCTGGCGAGGAGAGGCAGACCGATGCGCTGGGACGGGAAACTTATTTGCGCTTCGATGCAAAGGGCAAGGTGCTGTCCAGAACCTTGCCGAATGGGGCGATGCACAAATACAACTATGACGAAAATGGCAATGAGGTTTCTTATGTCAGTCCCGTTGGTGAGAGTGTGCATCGAAACTATAATGGCGAAGGCAGGATTATTTCGCTGAAGGAATCTGGCCGCAACGAAATGCGCTATGAGTACAGTGGCGGCAAGTGCACCAGGATTGAGGAAGGCGATGCGGTGACTTGCTATGGTTATGATGGCAATGGCAGGCTGGCAAGGGTGGTCCAGCCCAACGGGAATGTCATGGAATATTCCTATAATGCGGAAGGCTTGTTGCAGGAGAAGACTCAAAATGGCGAATTCAAAGTGCGCTACCAGTATGACAAGGCAGGGAATCCACTTTCCATGACCAGCGATTTGGGAATCAGGTATGAAAACAGCCTTGATGAGGCAGGGCGTGTAGTTGGCAGGAGCATGTTCATGTACCATCCTGTCACAGGCGAGGAAATCAGGGCGGACAGCGTGTGGGAATATGACGATGCTGGACAGTGCATTTATGCCCAGGACGCGGAAGGCAACTGGTGTCGTAAAATGTACGATTCCAGTGGGAAGTGCGTTGAGTACAGGGACAATTTCGGCAATTCGGAGAGCAGCAGGTACGACATGTCTGGACACCTTGTGGAGACGGTGCTGAATGGCAGGCTTGTGAAGCGCTATGGCTACGATGCGGCGGGGCAATGTGTGTTCAGCACGGAATTGACTGAATATGAGGAACTGGGGGATGTGCTGGTTTTCCCAAGGGCGTACCGTTATGCATACGATGAGGTCGGCAACAGGATTTCAACGGATATTCTGCACGAGGCAAAGGTGTCGGTTTCTGCGACTGGCAGGGACGCCTGCAAGGCGGAACTTTTGTCTTTTGGAAAAAAGCAGGCAGGCGAAATGGCGGAATATGATTTGGGCGGGCGCATGAAAAGGAGGATTGCGTCTGATGGCACTGCCGTAAAATTCGACTATGACGAGGGCGGCAGGATAAGTTGCATTACGGATTCCTTCGGCAGAAAAAGCAGCCGCACCTTTGACGGGAACGGCAGGCTTGCCAGTGTATGCAATCCTGCGGGTGGCGTGAGTTTCCCCGAGTATGATTCAAATGGGGCAATTTGCGGAATCAGGCTGCCCGATGGCAGCGTATGGCGCAATGTGAACGACCGCAATGGGCGTCCCCTGGAGCGCATAAGACCAGACGGCGCAAGTACATTGTACAGCCGCAATGCAATGGGGCAGGTGACCACGGTTTCAATGCCTGAGTTGAATGGCAGACGCAGCATGTTCGCCTACTCGTACGACGATGTTGGCGTAATGAATGAGATGAGGCATCCCCTTGGTGGAATAAGCATAAGCGAGAACGACCAGCATGGGCGGCGTGTGAAGGAGCGTCTTCCCGATGGCAGCGAGTGTTCATACGAATATAATGGAGCCCTGTCATATCCTTCATTGTACAGGGATTTTATGGGCAACAGGATTGAGTGCAACTATGACGGCATGGGCGCCTTGCTGTCGAAAAATGTCTTTGTCCATGGAGAGATGAAGACTGTTAAAAACTATATGTACGGCAGGGACATGATGGGCAGGCTGCTGTCATGTTCTGTGGAAGAGAATGGGGAAAAGCGTGTTTGCGAATATGCATACGACGTGGATGGCAGGCTTGCAAGGGAAAACTTGGACGGGCTTTCCATTGAGCGGGGCTACGATGCGCAGGGGCGGCTTTCCAGCCTGGTTGCTGGCGATGTGCATTTTGACTACAGTTATTCAAGCAAAGCGCCAGAAATTGGCATTTCAGCGCGAATCGCCAATGGCATGAGTGAAAACTACACTATCAAATTGGATGCCTTCAATATGCCTTGTGAATACCTTGCCTCGTCAGGCCGTCTGCGCAGGGTGAAGCGCAGCAGTTCAGGGCAGTTGCTGGAGATTGAGGAGCTGGGGGCGCAAGGGCAGGCATTGTGCCGCATCACATACGAGTACGATGCCTGCGGGCGCAAAAGCGCTTGCATTGAAACGTGGGGCGATGGCTTTGGACGAAGGCGGGAATGGAGTTATGACGCCTGGTCAAGGCTGGTTCGGGAAGTCTCTGATTCCAGCGAGAAGGACTTGTGCTATGCAATGGAGTTTGGATATGATGAAAATGGAAACACGCTGTGGATGAACATTAGCGGCGCAAATGGGGAAATGCGCCAGGACTTTGCCTACGATGTGAATGACAGGATGATTTCCGCCAGGACCAGTTCCAATTCTGAAACCCATGAAATGGAATTGTTCTGGGACGCCAATGGCAGGTTGCTGGAAATGGTGGAGGATGGCGTGGCCAAATGCCGTTTCGCCTGGGATGCGGAAGGGCATTTGCGCCGTGTCCATACGAGTGATTGCGATGTGGAGTACAACTATGATGCCAGAGGGCTTTTATGCCGCCGTGTCAAAAGCGATGCATACGGAAACAAGATTGCCCAGGACATTGTGTATTCCAGGCCAGATGAGCGTGGCTTTGCGGTGCTTGCGGCACTGGATGACTCCTGGCTTGTTGGTGAAGGCGGCTTGCTTGGCGGGATTGGCAAGAAAGACAGCATAACGTACTATGGCGACGGGGCTGGCTCAATAATCGCAGCCAGGGACAAGAGCGGTGAATTGCGGCATGTTGCCTACGATGCCAGGGGGCTTGTCTTGCAGGGCGGAGGCAAGAGTGACTTGCTGCCTGGCTTCTGCGGAGAATTGCATGATGCGGCCAGTGGACTGCTGTATTTGCGGAGCAGATTCTACATGCCTGAACTGGGCATGTTCATATCGCCAGACACGGCGGAGGGCGACCTGGAGCAGCCGCAATCCCTCAACAAGTACGCATATTGCTGCAACGACCCTGTCAACAACATCGATCCTCAGGGCACAAGCATGTCGGCATTGTCATATCTTGGCATTGGCTTGTCCTTGGCTAGCATTGGATATGGGTATGCCCCATTTGTCGCAAGAAAATTGTACATGCATGCCTATTGCATTGCATGGGCGCACCAGTTGAGCATTGAAAGGAAACAGAAGGAGCATGACAATGCGACGCTGATTGTCCATGGCGTTGGCGTGCATAAATTCGGCTATTCGGAAGAGGACATGGCGCCATTGCTGGAGGAAAACACTGGCAACCAGGACATTTTCGAGATGCTCTGGGGCGGCTTTGCCGTCTATTTCATGCATGTTCCAAATCCTAATGAGCATTATCTGGCACTGGCGACACTCAAGGACGACATGGAATTGTTCAAAAGCCGCGGATATCTGAAGCGGAATTTGATTTCCCATAGCTGGGGGACCGTGTTGTGCAAGGACTACATATTGACCAGTCATGAGGCCAAGGGCGTTGGCCTGTGGGCTACCATGGGGTCGCCTCTGCCACATGCGGGGCGCTGGCTTGGAAACACGCTCAATTATGACGACTTTGCAGTGCCTACGGTTTATGCATACGCAGGAGAGTGGCTGAACTTCTATTGTCCAACGGATCCAGTGATATACCTTAGAATCTGCGGGCCTAACGCATCCGATGTGATGCCGCTGGCGCT
>JAFYGL010000478.1 GCA_017543165.1 Victivallales bacterium
ACAATGTGCCAGACGCCGCTGAAAAGCATTTGTTGACAGCCATCAAGAGCACACCTTACAACACGTGGTACTCCATTTATGCAAGCCTGGGCGTCACGGCGTTCTACAAGGGGCAGCACAAGAAGGCATTGGACTATATGGTTAAGGCAAGGGGGATGGCACCCAAGGACGAGTATGCCGTCGCCGTGAACATTGCCGTCCTGGTGGATTATCTTTCCTACAGCCAGTTCAACAAGGTGAACGCCAACGTATATGCCGCCCAGAGGAAGAATTGGTATCAATATGCATTGAATTGCGTGCTTGCCGCCAGGGGCCGTTCCAAAAATCTCAAGGAGCAAGCATATCTGGATGACTTGGCGATGAGAATAAGAAAGCGCGCCAAGATTTAAGAAATGCCACGCATACCAGAAGAAACCATAGACGAGATAAGGCAGAGGGCTGACATTGTCGACATAGTCGGCTCCTTTGTTCAACTCAAGCATCAGAATGGGGACTGGTGGGGATGCTGCCCGTTCCACAAGGAAAAGACCGCCTCTTTCAAGGTCAACAAGGAAAGGCAGGCATATTATTGCTTTGGCTGCAAGGCGCATGGCAGCGTGATTGACTTTGTGAAGGAAATCGTCAATACCGACTTTGTGGGCGCTGTGCGCTGGCTGGCGGACCGCCTCGGCATTGAAATACCCGAGGGCAATTTCCAGGGCAGCAAGGAGCAAAGCGAACTGCGGAGGCAATTGCGTGAAAAGCGCCAGAATCTCCTGGAACTTGCGGCTGGATGGTATCATGTGCAACTGAATACGCCCCAGGCAGAGATTGCCAGGAACTATCTGGCGTCCCGCGGGCTGGATGCAGACGCAGTGGAGCATTTCAAACTGGGATACTCGCCGCAGTCGTATGACGCGCTCATACAATGGGCGCATTCCATGGGATTCAATGATGAGGATTTGCTGGCCACAGAGCTTGTCTCCCACAGGGAAGAGGACAGCAGGATGTATGACCGCTTCAGGGGGCGCCTTATGTTCCCCATCTGGAATGAACTGGGAAAGGTGGTGGGCTTTTCCGCGCGCGTGCTCGACGCCACGGCAAAGGCCGCCAAATACGTCAACAGCCCTGAATCTGATTTCTTCCACAAGGGGCAGATATTGTATGGCTTCAACTTTGCACGGCAGGAATTGAAGAAATTCGACCATGTGCTGATTTGCGAAGGGCAGCTGGATGTGATTGCCTGCCACAGGGCGGGACTGGTGAACGCGGTGGCGGCGCAGGGCACGGCCTTCACTGAAGAACATGCCCGCATGCTGAAGAAATCAACTGACAAGATTGTGCTGTCCTTTGATGCGGACACGGCAGGCAACAAGGCTGCCGAACGCACAATCAAGATGCTGCATGGAATGGACTTCAGCGTGTCCGTCGCCACATTGCCTGAAGGCGAGGACCCAGATTCAGTATTCCGCAAAGGAGGCGGCGAGGCGTTGCGGAAAATCATGTCGGTTACGCAGCCAGCGGTGCACTATCTTTTCAATGTGGCGAAAAACGCCAATGACATGAATTCAGCCGAGGGCATGAGCGCAGTTGTCCGCTATGTGCTGGAGGCGGTGCGCCCCATACGCGATGCCGTGATACGCGCCTCATATTGCAAATGGCTTGCGGCGCAGGTGGGGCATGACGAGCGTACCATCGTCAATGAACTGGAATCCATGCAGGTGCCTGACGCCCGGCCAAGGACGGCACAGCAGGCGATACAGCGCATTCCCACCAGGCAGGTGCCCAGATTCTATACGCCTTCAGTTGAGACGCAGACCTGGTATATGCTTCTGGACTTGACATTGCATTTCCAGAAACTGGCCCAGGACTTCGCGTTTCTGGAGGAGGTAATCATTGCCATTCCACCTACGCCGCTTGGACAGGCGATAAATTACGTGGCGCTTTACACCCAGCAGGACGAATGGGAGGGCCTTTCCGACATTATCATGAAAATGGATGTGTTCGCCGATGCGGATGTGGCAAAGGCCGTGGTCGCCTCAGAATACAAGGAATATGTTCCCGCCGAAGGCGCCATTCCGCCCAATGTGCAGAAGGCCTTCGATGACTGTGTCGTGCGGGTTAAGTTGGAGGCTTTGGAAAAGACGATAGCAGAAAAGCAGCAACAAATCCAAAACGAGCCCGATGTGGGCAGGCAAAGGCAGTTGTTCGACGAGCTCAATGCCCTGACTGCCAGGAAGCGTGAGATGAAAGATCAGTTGCGCCGCTACTAAAAAATGTCCTCTCCTATTGCATTTCCATGATTTGTTTGCTATAATTAGCATCGGAAAACCAAATGTATTCCAGATAATAACATAAAAAGGAGCAAAGAAATGAAGAAAAACTTCACCTTGATTGAATTGCTGGTGGTAATCGCAATCATCGCGATTTTGGCGGCCATGCTGTTGCCTGCATTGAGCAAGGCAAGGGAAAAGGCAAGGGCTATCAGCTGTACCAGCAATGAAAAGCAAATGGGTCTTGCCATGTCAATGTACACCAATGATTTCGAGGACTGGTGGCCGAACCAGGAACCTGACCCCGAGCATTCCCCAGCCACAAGCTTTCCCTGGAACAAATTGATGTACTGCACAAAGACATCCTTTGAAATCTGCGTGTGCCCCTCGTTTGTAAATGAAGGCGAGGGCATGTCGGTCACTTCAGTAAAGAGGATAGGCGTGCCTGAGCACATTTCATCTGGAGCGTATGCAGGTGGCTCCGCTGGTCCTGTCTATTATTTGCATTATGGCATGAACCGTGTCATGCAAAAGCGCACGTCAGCGCCGCTGGTCACTGGCACAGTCTCCGCCATTAAAAATCCAGGGAATTACCTGGTCATATCTGAGACATATATGGGAAGCATGAAAAACAGAGGCATGTTGTACTGCAACGAATCATTCAGTGAAGCAGGCAATGGAGAAATTGACGTGCGTCACGCAGGAACTGTCAATGTGCTTTTTGCCGACGCTCATGTGCAGAACATAAAGCCCAATATCGCCCCGACGAAATATGAGTCAACAACAGATTATAACGTGTATATGTCTGCTTTCTTCAATTCCAACACAGACAAAAACGCAAAGAACCACGCCAAACTATGGTGGGATGAATTTTGAACTCCGCCTGATAGGCAACGTTCAATAATTGATTTTCACAGTATAAAGTTCTTCACTTTGCGAAAGTGAAGAACTTGCTCAACCAGAATGGGCGTCGCTTCTGAGTCCATACGGATGCTATCGGCGTATGGAAACACAAGGAGGGAAGTGAGCGATTACAAGGCGCAGGGGCAAGCCCTGCGCCTTTTGCGTTTAAAAATCGCGTCCCCACGTTATATTACGCTGGATTTTGCTTCGTTATTGACAAACAAGGAAGGAATGACAATGGAAAACAGAGTTGCATTGATAGGCATCATCGTTGAAAACAAGGAATCAGTGGCTCCGCTGAATGAGATACTCCACACATACGGTGAATACATCATCGGCAGAATGGGCCTGCCATACGCAAAGAGGGACATTGCCGTCATAAGCGTGGCGTTGGATGCACCGACGGATGTAATCAGTTCCATAACAGGCAAAATCGGCATGCTGAAAGGCGTGACGGCAAAATCCCTTATGGCGAAAATGGAAGAGTAGGGGAGGCATTGTCCAATGAAGAACAACAACAAGGAAAAAGCAAGGCTGCTTTCATTCCTGGATGCATGCCCCACTGCCTTCCATGCGGCGGCGAATATTGCCACCACATTGGAGGCGGCTGGTTTTGCGCAGTTGCGTGAAAGCGATGAATGGAAACTGGCCGCAGACGGAAAATACTATGTCGCCAGGAACCATTCCAGCGTATTGGCATTCCAGATGCCCTTGAAGCCCAAGCCGTATATGGCTGCCAGAATTGTGGCAACGCACCTGGACAGTCCCGCCTTGCGGCTGAAGTTGCGCGGCTTCCAGGCAAAATGCGGCGTGGACATGGTGCCAATCGAGATATATGGCGGCCCCATTTCCACAACATGGCTGGACAGGCCACTTGGCATCGCGGGCATTGTGGTGGATGGGCGCAACATGTCATGCCGCCTCTATGACAAGAAGAACATCGCCGTGGTGCCAAATCTGGCAATGCAGCATTTCAACCTGGATTTGAAAAACGGCATCACCTACAATCCACAGACGCAGTTGAACGCGTGCATTGGCATTTCCAAAGGCTGTGGCGTTGCAGATATTCTTGGCATTCCCGAAGACGCTTTTGACGATTCGGAACTGAACCTCTACGATTGCACACCTGCCGCATTGCTGGGCAATGAGCAGAATGTGCTCAATGCCCCAAGGCTGGACAATATGCTGGCCGCATTCACCGCATTGGAGGCTATCGCCACGCTGCCCTCATGCAAGAGCGATCTGGCATTGGCGTTCTTTGCAGACAACGAGGAAATCGGCAACACCACCAGGCAAGGCGCCAATTCCGACTTTCTGGAAAGCACACTGAAGCGCGTAGTCCTGGCATTGAATGGTGGAGAGGAGGACTTGTGCAGAATGTTGTCAAAATCATTCCTGGTATCCAATGACGCGGCACATGCATTGCATCCGAACTACACCGAATGCTATGACGCCAATTACGCTCCAGTGCTGGGAGGAGGCGTGGTATTCAAGAAGAACGTGAAGCACCGCTATGAATCCAATGGCTGCGACAATGCCATCTTCAGGGAAATATGCCGCAGGGCAGGGGTGAAATGCCAGGTGTTCACCAACAGGGCGGACCGCCCATGCGGCAGCACCATGGGACCCCATCTGTCGGCAAGCCTGGGAATACGCGGCATAGACATAGGCATCGCCATGTTCGCAATGCACAGCATACGGGAAACCGCCTCCATGGAGGATGTCCTGTCATGCTGCAAGGCAATGGCATATTTCCTTGGCAATGACAAGCCAATCCCCGAATTGAAGATGTGAGCGCTCGGCGCGCCGAGAGCGTCCATGTGAGCGCCGAAGCGGCGCTCACTCAAGTTGGCCAACCTGCATGTTTTCG
>JAFYGL010000044.1 GCA_017543165.1 Victivallales bacterium
ACAGTCCACTGTCCACAGTCCACAGTCCACAAAGATTTATGCCAGATATGCTGTCATGACCTTCCTGACGGCCTCCACGAACAGGTCCAGTTCCTTCTTCGGGCGGTTCAGCCATGCAAGGCCAGTGGTGAACATCCTGTTGTAGATCAGGTCTTCGGCGACGGCACAACTCTCTATGCGGTACTTGTTTGGTGGCACGGACCACAGGTTCTGGCGGTACATTGGCTGGCCCCAGCCATTGCCCAGAGGCAGTCCTTCCGCATTCAGCGCCGCCGACACTTCCTTGCGTGTGATGCCAGGCTTGAGCATGGACGGATCGATGTAGAAGCCAAACATGTAGTAGCTCTGGCGAGTTGCCTTTGCGCCTCGGGCCTG
The DNA here is from genome assembly GCA_017543165.1 of Victivallales bacterium. The sequence continues at coordinate 376 of JAFYGL010000044.1, forward strand.
GAACTTCACGCCTGGTATGGTCTCAAGTTCGGCACGCAGGTATTCCGCTGCCTTCTCGCGTTTGAGCGTATCCTCCTCCAGATGAGCCAGCTGACCAAGCAGGATTACAGCCTGGAAATCGGTGAAGCGGAAATTATGGCATACCAGTCCCATCGGCGGCGGCGTGTATTTCTTGCCCTGCTTTGCGCCGAATGGATAACCGATGTGGGACAGGCGCCCAATGGTCTCTGCCAGATTGTCGTCATTCGTAATGCAGGCGCCGCCTTCGCCAGAGGCCAGTGCCTTGCTTTCCTGGAATGAGAAGCTGCCAGCGTTTCCGATGGTGCCAGTGTGCTTTCCATCCCAGCAGCCGCCATGGGAGTGTGCGCAGTCCTCGATGACCTTCAGGTTGTACTTGTGTGCAAGTGCCATGATCTTGTCCATGTTCGCCATGGAGCCAAACAGGTGCACAGGTATGATGGCGCGTGTTCTTGGCGTGATAGCCGCCTCGGCCGCCGCCACGTCCATGCACCAGGTGTCAAGTTCGATATCCACCACCACTGGCACGGCGCCAGCATCGACCACTGCTGTGCCTGTGGCCAGCCATGTGAATGCGGGGACCAGCACTTCGTCTCCAGGTCCAATGCCCAGCGCCTCCATGGCGCACTGGAGCGTGACGGTTCCATTCGCCATTGCGATGCAGTTGGCCGCGCCTGTGAACTTGGCGAACTCCTCGTTGAAGCGAACTTCCTCTGGCCCATAGAAGGACCAATGCCCGCGCATATAGACCTCGGCCAGTTTTTCCTTGGTCTCGGGATACAGAGGCGGCCATGGAACCTTGGTCAGTTCCTTTGAAATCACCTTTTTGCCGCCGTCAATCGCCAGTTTCTTCATTGCTGTTCGCTCCTTCAATGTTGTTGTTTGTTCTTATTATTTGTTCTTTGGTAAAATGTACTACTATTATCAAAAACCGCTGTATATTATACCAAAAAAACGAAGAAAATAAAATAATTGGATTTTGTCAAAAATACTGATTTCTTGCTCTTGGAAAGGGGCACGCCAATAAATGCAAGAAGTAGAGCACATCATTACTAAATTTTCACAAGGGACAACGGCATCCGCCGCTGACATGAACAGCAGCCATGTCCACGAATGGCTGGAACTGCTCTTCATCATCAATGGCACATCCCATTACATGTTCAACAAGCAGATATTCCTGGCGGAGCCAGGCACGGCATTCATCATAGACCCATGGATTCCCCATTCCGTAGGCTACAGCAAGGATGACAACGACCTGTTCCACATCTGGATATACTTCAGTTCGCAATCCACAGCAGTCGCCAATCCAATAAAAGTCACGACAAACGGTGACTTCAGCCTGCGGTCCCCCAGCCTCCCGCTGCCTGAAGAATATGTGCGCGTCCTGACACGGCGCTGGACCTTCTTGCAGCAAATGGAGAAACTGGACCAGGCCACTTACGAAAGCCTGATGCTGGAGCCACTCAATGCAATCCTGGATGAAATCATGTTCCAGAGCGAATGGGGCAATGCGGCAAATGAAGGCAATGCCTCCAACGTGGACGCCGTCATTGAGAACATCAAGAAATACATCGAGACCAACAACGCCCTGGACTGCACATTGGAAAAACTGGAAAAACTGTCTGGCTACAACCGCTTCTACCTGTCCCACCGCTTCAAGAAATACACTGGCACCAGCATAGGCGCCTTCATCAACAACGTCCGCCGCAAATACACAAAAGCTGCACTGGCACGAGGCATGCGCCAAAAGGAAATAGCCGCCGAACTGGGCTTTTCATCCCCTTCCAACTTCTGGAACTGGCTCCAGCGCAACAAAAACTAATTCAAGGCCTGCGTTGCATTGGCTTGTTTTTGAGGCGATTTCGGTTATATTTTGCGCAAGTTTCTGACTCCCAAGCTCCGTGCCGAGGAAGAAGGGCGTAATTCACCCCACTGGTAATGCACACGTCCTGTTTCCAAAGCAGGGCGTGTTTTTTTATGCTCAAGACTGCCAGACATTTCATGGACGAATTGCTGGAAGGCAAGCGCCTTTCAACGGCGGACTTCCTGCGCCTCATCACAGAGGCCAGCGAGGAGGATGTGGCATACGCACGGCAATGCGCCAACAATCTGCGCCAGGCGCAATTTGGCAACCGCATCTTCATACGTGGACTGGTGGAGTTCACCAACTTCTGCAAATGCGACTGCCTGTACTGCGGCATACGCCGCAGCAACACATCAGTCCAGCGCTACAGGCTCGACGTAATGCAAATCCTGGAATGCCAGGAACAGGGATACCAGGCTGGCTTCAGGACACTGGTGCTGCAAGGCGGCGAGGACACGTTTTTCAATGACGACAAAATGTGCGCGATTGTAGGTGCACTGAAGGCACAGCACCCTGATTGCGCAGTCACCTTGTCCCTGGGAGAGCGCAGCCGCGAAAGCTACGCCCGTCTCAGGCAGGCGGGGACGGACAGGTATCTGCTCCGCCATGAAACCGCAGACGCCGCCCATTTTGCAAAACTCCATCCAGAAAGCCAACGTCTGGAGACACGCCTGCAATGCCTGGCTTGCCTGAAGGAACTGGGATTCCAGGTGGGCTGCGGCATGATGGTAGGCTCGCCATACCAGACGCCTCAATGCCTGGCGCAGGATTTGTACTTCATACAGGAATTCCGCCCTCACATGGTGGGGCTGGGTCCTTTCATACCACACCATGCCACGCCTTTCGCGGCAATGCCCGCAGGTTCCGTGCAGGAGACGCTGAAGATGCTGGCACTGGTGCGGCTCATACTGCCCAAGGTGCTGCTGCCCGCCACCACAGCGCTGGCCACACTGCATCCAGAGGGACGCCTGCTGGGCATACAGTCAGGCGCGAATGTGGTCATGCCGAATCTCTCACCCACCAGCCTGCGCAACAACTACGCGCTGTACGACAACAAGGCAAACACAGGCCTTGAGGCGGCGGAGGGACTGGCGCAGTTGTCCAGGGAGTTGGCAAAAATCGACTGCTGCATTTCCATTGACAGGGGCGATGCCCCGCAGTGAGTAGCGACGGCGTCCCCGCCGTCGGAATAGAAGTAGCGACGGCGTCCCCGCCGTCGGATAAAATACAACAATAGAGGTGAAAAATGATCTACGACCCCAAATCACACAAGGCAGAGGAATTCATCAACCACGAGGAGGTGCTCGCCACTCTGGACTACGCCGAGAAGAACAAGAATAATGTGGAGCTTATTGACCAGATTATCGCCAAGGCGAAACTGGAAAAGGGCCTGTCCCACAGGGAGGCGGCCGTCCTGCTGGATTGCGACATTCCAGAGAAGGTCCAGGAAATCTACGCCCTGGCGGAGCAGATCAAGAAGGACTTCTACGGCAACCGCATCGTCTTCTTCGCGCCGCTGTACCTTTCAAACTACTGCATCAACGGCTGCGTCTATTGTCCATATCACCTTAAGAACAAGCACATTCCGCGCAAAAAACTCAGCATGGATGAAATACGCAAGGAAGTCATCGCATTGCAGGACATGGGGCACAAGCGCCTGGCCATCGAAAGCGGCGAACATCCTGTGGAAAATCCAATTGAATACATTCTTGACGCAATCAAGACCATCTACAGCGTCAAGCACAAGAACGGCGCCATACGCCGCGTGAACGTGAACATCGCAGCCACCACCGTGGAAAACTACAAGAAACTCAAGGACGCCGGCATCGGCACATACATCCTCTTCCAGGAGACATACCACAAGGAAAGCTATGAAATCCTGCACCCCACAGGCCCCAAGCACGACTATTGCTACCACACAGAGG
>JAFYGL010000479.1 GCA_017543165.1 Victivallales bacterium
GATTATCGGTCAGGATGCGCTGGAATTCAGACGGCGGGATTTCAATGCGGGCCAATCTGCCATGGACGCGCACCCGCACCTGGCTGAAGCCCAAATCCCACAGGTACTGCTCCGCCTTCTCCACCATGGCCAGTTTTTCCGCAGTGATGAGTTCGCCGTATTCAAAGCGTGTAGCCAGGCATGCCAGGGAGGGCTTGTTCCAGGTGGGGAGTCCCATTTCCTTCGACAACTGGCGTATTTCGCCCTTTGTAAGGCCAACTGCCTTCAATGGGCTCAATATGCCAAGTTCCGCAATGGCAAGCATGCCTGGACGATAGTCGTGTGTATCGTCCGCATTCGTCCCTTCAATCACGCAGGACAAGCCAAGCGCCCTCGCCTGTTGCAGGAAATTGGTGAAAATGCTCTTCTTGCACAGATAGCAGCGATTGGGCGGATTGGCGGAAAAGCCTTCTATGGCAAGCTGGTCCAGTTCCATTGTGAGATGCCGAATGCCCAGTGCCTTGCAGTATGCACTTGCCTCGTTCTGCTCCATTTGCGGGAAAGAGGAAACCTTGGCGGTGATGGCGGCGATTTTGTCACCAAGCACATTCTTGGCCACATTCAGCAGGAATGTGGAATCAACCCCTGCGGAAAAAGCGACCAGCGCACTGCCCAAATCCCGCAAATAGCCCTCCAATCTCTCTAGTTTGCCATGTATCTCATCCATTCCCAATATTATTCCTGACCGTCTTGTCCCAACTCCTTGAGCATATCCTTTACAGCACTTATGGAGATGTTCCTTTCGCTGGCGATGCGTGCCAGGTCCTCATACTCGTACTTGACGGTACGCACGCCGTAGCCCGAGGAAATCTTCCTGCGCACCTGGCCAAAGGGCGTGTCCACAGCGGAGATGCTCCTTTGCAGCGTATAGCGGCGCATTGTCTCCTCGCGTATGCCGATGGTGGAACTGTATTTGAAAATCGCCTGGACCATCTTCTCGCGGTCGGCTGGACGGCACAGGACATTGAGCAGGATGCCTGGACGGCATTTCTTCATGCCAACTGGGACGGTAAACACCTCCAAAGCCCCTTCCTTGAACAGGCAGTCCATGGCATAGCCGATTTCCTCGGCAGTCATGTCATCCACATTGCATGACAACTGCAATATGCTTTCATCCTGGTCCTTTGCCTCGCCCAGCATGGCGCGAACACAATTCGCCACAGGAAAATCCTTCTTCCCATGCCATAGCCGATGGAATCCACGGTCATCACGGGCATTTCACCGAAACGGCTTGCAAAATGCTTGAGCAACGCAGCGCCAGTGGGTGTGCAAAGTTCGCCTTTTATCTCGCCGCCGTAGATGGGAATGCCACGCAATATGCTTGCCGTCGCTGGCGCAGGCACTGGCAGTATGCCGTGTGCGCATTTCACAGTGCCGCTGCCCACGTGTATAGGCGAAGCGACTACCTGGTCTGGCGACAACTTATGCATCAGATAGCAGACCGCCGTTATGTCGGCCAGCGCATCCATGGTGCCCACTTCATGGAAATGTATCTCCGTAACAGGCTTGCCATGAACCTGGCTCTCAGCCTCCGCAACAAGCCTGTAAACACTCAATACATCCCGCCTTACTGCCTCTGGCAGATTTACATGGTCATTGACAATGTGCTCAATGTCATGCAAAGAACTATGATGATGGGCGTGATTATGTTCATGCTCGTGCTCGTGCTCATGCTCATGGGCGTGCTCGTGCTCATGGGCATGTTCGTGATGATGTTCGTGATGATGCTCGTGCATTTCCTCGCTTTCTTCCTGACCATCCACGGTGACGGTGACATGCGTTCCAGTAATGCCGCATTTTGCCGTGCTTTCACGGGTAAACACCACTTTAGGTATGCCCAGGGCATTCAATTCCCCCACGATTTCTTCCTGATTGGGGAACAGTTCAAGCAGCGCGGCGGTCAGCATGTCGCCTGCCGCGCCCATGCCGCAATCCAAGTACAATATCTTCATTTCTTTGCCTCGATATGGTTGATCATGCTGGCGAGATAGCCTGCGCCGAAGCCATTGTCAATATTCACCACAGACACACCGCTGGCGCACGAATTGAGCATGGACAGCAGCGCGGATAGCCCCTGGAAAGAGGCGCCGTAGCCCACGCTGGTTGGCACGGCGATGACAGGACAGTCCGCAAGCCCGCCAATGACGCTTGCCAATGCGCCTTCCATTCCAGCGATGGCGATGATGACGCTTGCACCCATGATTTCATCCAGATGCGAAAGAAGGCGGTGCAAACCAGCCACGCCCACATCATACAGGCGGCATACCTCGTTGCCGAAAACCTCGGCAGTTATCACGGCCTCCTCCGCCACGGGAATGTCGCTGGTCCCGCCAGTGGCGACAACAATCCTGCCAATGCCGTCTGGCCTGGGAATGTCTCCAATGACGCCAGCCCTGGCGGCCTCGTAGTATTTCAAGGAGATGCTATTGGATAATTCCTCAGCAAAGCCAGCGTCAAGCCTGGTGACAAGAATACGCTCCTGCCCATTGTCCTGCATGGTTTTGACTATGCCCGCAATCTGCGCGACAGTCTTGCCCGCGCCATAGATCACCTCAGGAACGCCCTGCCTTATCTTGCGGTGGAAATCCACCTTTGCATAGCCGATGTCCTCGTAGGGCGCCGTCTTCAATTTCAGGAGTGCCTCATCCACCGAGACAGCCCCATCCCGTACAGATTCCAGCAAGGATTTTATCTCGGTTTTCATGAAATGCACCTATTTAATTTGAGTATTGTAAACAAAACGCTATGTACCCCATTTGGGTAGGTATTTGAGAGCCGCGTTAGCGGCGACGGAAGCTAGCCGTGGGTGGAGCGAGCGCCGCAGGCGCGAGCGAAACCCACGGATATGCCAGTCAACAGTCCAAGCCGCGTTAGCGGCGGCAGATGTAAACATCCTGCCATAAGGATTCTTTCGCCGCTACGCGGCTCGTATTTCGGTGGTGCATATCCGTGGGTTTCGCTCGCGCCTGCGGCGCTCGCTCCACCCACGGCTAGCTTCCGTCGCCGCTAACGCGGCTCATTATTTGCCGACCTTCTTGGTGAACAGAGCCAAACAAAAAAGTCCCTCCCTTTAGTCAATAAAAGGAGGGACTGCTGAAAAACTAGTTTGCTTTGTAAAGCGTGGATTTCACTA
>JAFYGL010000480.1 GCA_017543165.1 Victivallales bacterium
CAATGGCCGCGCGGAGCACCATGCAAGGCCAGAGGCTCATGGCAGTCACGCGTCCTGACGCGCGGCCAATGGCCGCGCGGAGCACCGCGCCCATGTTACCCCTTCCTGGCGGCAATCTGGTCTGCGGTTACGGCGAAGATAATGATGAAGCCGATAACGATAAGCTGCAGGTTTGTTGACACGCCCAGCAACGTCAGACCGTTGCGCAGGAAACTGATAAGCAATGTACCGATTAGGGTGCCAGTCATATTGCCTCTCCCGCCAGAGGGAGGACATCCGCCGATGATGACAGCCGCCACCACATCCAGCTCCATGGACAGGCCAGCCGAAGGCTGTGCCGAACTGGAACGGCTGCTGTAAATCATCGCTGCCAGGCCAGTCAGCGCCCCCATCAGCATATACACATATACCAATATGCGCTGCACGTTGATTCCAGAGTGGAATGCCGTGGATGGATTGGAGCCGATGGCATACACATAGCGCCCGAAACTGGTGCGCTTCAACATAAAGCCGCAGCCCAGCAACACAATTGCGAAAATCCAAATAGAAGAGGGTATGCCCAGCACCGTGCCCGTGTCAAGCCAGGTGTACTTGGAGATTGCGAAAGGCTTGCCGTCATTGAGCACATACGACACGCCGCGGAATATGCTCATTGAGCCAAGGGTGACAATGAACGGAGCCAGTTTCAGCCTGGTTATGCAAAGACCGTTGAACAGGCCGCACAGCCCTCCTATCACAATTGCCGCCAATGTGCCGACCAGCATGGGCGCCAGTGCCATGTCCACGTAAGTCCCAGAGCAGATGCCGCTCCATGTGCCGCCGCCAAGCAGCAGCATCACAATCGAGCCCAGCATTCCGCTCATGGCAAGCAGCGAGCCCACCGACAAGTCGATGCCCGATGTTATGATGACGAATGTCATGCCAGCCGCCATGATGCCATTGGCGGTGGAGCGCGTCAGCACATTGGAGAGATTGTTCACGCTGAGGAATGTGTCTGGAACCAGGAATGTCCACAGCGAGAAAATGAAAATCAAAGAGCTGAATGGCAAAAGATGTTTTGCGAACCTGTTCATTAGACTATATCTCCCTTAAATTGCTGCGAACTTCATTATTTCTTCCTGGGTGGTGCCCTGCCCTGGCAGTTCCTTTACCATCCTGCCGTCCTTCATCACCAGAATCCTGTCGCACATTCCCAATATTTCAGGCAGTTCGGAGGAAATCATGAGTATTGCCTTGCCCGCCTCGGCCAGGCTGTTAAGTATCGTGTATATTTCCTTTTTGGCGGCCACGTCCACGCCGCGGGTGGGCTCGTCCAGAATCAACACCTTGCTTTCGGCCATGAGCCAGCGGGCCAGCAGCAACTTCTGCTGATTGCCGCCAGAAAGATTCTCCGCCTCCTCCATTGGGTCGCTCCAGCGTGTGGAGACTTCCTTTCCATATTTCGTTGCCAGTTGCAATTCCTTTGCCAATGAAATAAAAGTGTCCATCCCAATTTTTTCCAAGTTGGGAAGGCTGATGTTCCAGCACGACGGCAGCCCAAGGCAAAGCCCGCTGCGCTTGCGGTCCTCCGTCAGGTAGCCAATGCCCTCGTGTATGCAACTGGCAGGGCTGCGATGCCTAAGTTCCCGCCGCTCCAGCAAGACCTTGCCCGCCGCCACATGCCTTATGCCGAATATCGCCTCAGCCACTTCTGTGCGCCCAGCGCCAACCAGCCCCGCCATGCCGACTATCTCCCCTGCCCGCAAATCAAAACTGACGCTTGAAATCTTCTTGCCGTCATCCAATTCCTCCACGGACAGCACTGTCTCGCCAATCGTGGCATTGCGCTTCGGATAGAAATCCTTGATTTCCCTGCCCACCATGTGCTTGATTATGCCAGGCACGTCAATTTCGCTTGCCTTGCAACTGCACACCATCTCACCGTCCCGCAATACGGAGACATAGTCCGCCAGGCGGCTGATTTCATCCATCCTATGGGTGATATACACGATTGCAATGCCATTCTCCCTGAGTTTGTCAATTATTGAGAACAGCAGTTCCGCCTCCTGGTTGGAAAGTGAACTTGTCGGCTCGTCCATTACCACGATTTTCGCGTTCCTGTTAAGCGCCTTCAGCAGTTCCACCAACTGCGCGTCGCCTATGCCAAGGTCACGCACCTTGCAGTCGCAATAGTATTCGCTGGAGAAGTTTCGGAAGAATCCATACTTTTCCAGCAGATGGATTGTCATCTTCCGCAATTTGACGTCATCCAGGATGAAGCCCATTTTCTTTGGCTCCTGGCCCAGGAAGATGTTCTCCGCCACCGTCAGGTCTGGTGCCAGGTCCAGTTCCTGATATATCATGGCAATCCCGCTGGCGATGGCGTCGCCTGGGCGTCTGGGCGCATACACCTGCCCATCAAGCAGCATCTCCCCTGAATCCGCAGGATACAGGCCAGACAATATCTTCATCAGCGTGGACTTGCCAGCACCGTTCTCGCCGCATATTGCGTGAACACAGCCCTTGCGCAGATTGAAGGAGACATTGCGCAGCACGTTCACAGTCCCGAAGGACTTGGAGACATTGCGCATTTCCAATACAAAATCGCCCATAGTCAAATGCCCCCAATGGAATTACAGCCCCAATGCGCTGGGGAAGCGCTTCTTCATTTCATCCAGGTTCTTGGCATCCACAATCATGCTGGGCACATTGTTGTTGCGCTCCAGCTTGCCGCCATTCAGCATCTGCAATGCCAGTTCCACGCCACGATACCCAATCTCATAAGGATTCTGGACTATCAGCGCCTCCACCTCGCCACGCTCTATGCCCTCGAGAAGCACGGGATCCGAATCAAAGCCCACATACTTAATCTTGCCGCAGCGCCCGCTGGTCTGCAATGCCTTGTACGCACCAACCGAGGCAGGATGATTCACGGCGAAAATGCCGTCCACATTGCCAATCTTGGTCAGCATGTCCGTCGTCTTCTGGCGCGCATCCTCCACCGTGCCCAGCGTGTATTGCTCCGCCACCAGCTTCATCTCAGGGAATTCCGCCTTCAATGTCTCCTTGAAGCCACGGGCACGTTCTTCAGTGGAAGCGGAATTCTGCACGAAATGGGTTAGAATTATGGTGCCCCGTCCATTCAGCACCGCACCCAGACGGCGTGCCGCATCCGCGCCGCCGCGGTAATTGTCCGTCCCCGCAAAGGCATCGTATTTTTCCGAATTGACTGGCGAATCAATGATTATGCAGGGGATGCCCTTCTCCTTGATTTTATCCACGGAACGGGCCAGGGCGTTGAAGTCATTTGGCCCCAGCACCACGGCGTCCACATTCTTGACCAGCATGTCGTCCACCGACTGTATCTGCTTTTCACGGTCGGTCTCCATTTCGGGGCCAGTCCATACCATATCGGCATTTCCTTTTTCAGCGGCGGCCTGCGCCCCCAGGCGTACCGTGTCCCACCACATGTTGGCAGTGCCTTTCGGGATTACCGCCAGCATCTTGCGCTGCTGCTGCTTCACACGGCTGTGCCTGATCTTCTTTACAACGCCTGACACAAACAGCACTGCCGACAAAGCCAGGATTACTACGACTAGTATGTTGCTCTTCTTCATTGTTGTTCAAATAGTTGACTGTTAGTAACTATCCAGCACTCGCCTAAAATGTCACGATATTTAATTTATCCACAGATTTCCACAGATTTTCACTGATTACCTTCTAGTGATTTTCCTAAATGAAATCAGTGAAAATCTGTGGAAATCTGTGGATAAATTAGATCCATGCCTAATAGGTGGTACTGGATATTTATGACTGTTATTTCTGGTATCCTATGCTCCTGGGGTCACAACTTTCTCAAACCGCTCACGCAATTCCTCTGGTATGCGTATCGGGTGCCCCGTCTTCATGTCAATGAAGGCATGCCTGGTATAGCCAGAGACAAGCAGTTCGTCACCGCGAAAAACCTTGCACGCCACCATTATGCGCAGGCCTTTGAATTCCGCAAGTCTCGCCTCTATCGTCAGCAAATCGTCATAGCGGGCGGGGCTGCGGTAGTTGCTATGGGCCTCGATGACAGGCAGGCCAATCCCCATCTCCTCCAGCTCCTTGTAGGTGAAGTTCATGGCACGCATCAATTCATTGCGCCCGCGCTCAAAGTAAATGTAGTAGTTCGCATAATAGACATAGCCCATCTGGTCTGTGTCCGCATACGGAACCCTGTATTGCAATGTACCCTTGAAATCACTCATTTTATCTCACCGTCAGGCCCTGTCGCCGAACCCTTCTGCTGCACATCCTTTTCCAAAAGCATGTCCTTTGCAACCTTCAGCAATTCTTCGGAAAGAAATGCAGCCTGCTTTTGGACATACTCCAGTTGGAAATGGTAGTTGTCCCGCCATGCGGCGTTCCTGTCCCAGTCCTTGCAGAACGAATAGAGGTCAATCAATGGCAATCCCTGCTGGGAGGCCACCTGCGCGGCAATCTCATTCTTCTCCACAACCCACCTGGCGTCATTGCGCAGAGGCGTGCCATTAAGCACAATTATCTTCGCCTTTGGCAGTTTCGCCCGCATGAATTTCAGTGCCTGGCTGAACGCAATGCGCCAGGCCTCGTCATTGCCTGCATTGGAATGAAGCGTGTTGTTGAACAGTATGATGTCCGGCTTCGGCCCTTCCAACACCAAATCCAAGGTTTTGAAATAAAGCGGGTCGCGCACGCAAAGGCTACTGGCCCAGAAGGAATAGTTCATTTTACTGCCCAGCGCCTTGCGCAATGCGCCAGAATATGCGTTGCAAATGGAATCGCCTATGACCAGCACGCGGGGAGCGCCAGACTTGTCCAGCTTGTTGAAGGCATAGTTGATGCTCCATTCCACATTCTCTCCCGCGCGCCCACTGTCCGCAGGCTGAAAATCCCTGTAGTCAACAGCACTTGCCATAAGCCACATCCCAATTGTTAATGACAGAATCAACCGCATAAATATCAAAACCAAATCTTATGCCCTGACGCAGCAGGGGGGCGGGGGGCGGCAGCCCCCCGTCGGTTGTTATACATTACACCAGATAGAACGGCGTGGACAGCGCCAATGGGATGAAGGTCTTCTTGGCCTTTGCCTCGCAATCCACCGTATGCTTGCCTTCCACTTCTACACGCACAAACTTGTCAAGATACTTGCCAGCCAATGGAACCTCAACGTCAATGGCGTTGTCATCCACATCCACACAGGCAATCAGCTTGTCTGCGGAATACACCCTCACCTGCACGCACTTGGCTCCTTCAGCGGCCACGGCATGCACCTTGACTGTGCCCTTCTGCGCTTCCGCCAGTTTGACCTCGTCTCCTGGGATTGCATTGTCCAGCGTAATATCAGCCTCCATGAAATGGCAAGAGGCGATGGTGTGTCCTGCGCGGACGGCCGCCACGAAACTGTCGCGGTTCACATCGCCATTGATGTACACGAAATTGGCGGCTGGATTGTCCAGCAGTCTTTGCACACCCCACATATCGACGGAATTCATGATTGCAATGCGCTTGCCTTCAAGATAGGCCTTCTCATAGTCGGTGCCCGCCAATGGGATTATCGGCTCATGGTCCACGCCATCGTAGTCAAAGTCCTTCCAGTAGTCAAAGTAAGGATGCGTCGCGCAGACTGCACCGCCGTGTGCATGCACAAAGTCAATCGCCTTCTTCACGTATGCGAGAGCCTCTGGCGTGCTGAACATGCTGCGTGTAAACTCAGGCGTGTATGCATCGTCGTCAATGCCCATTGCAAGCATGTGGTATGCGTTGTGAGTGCCGCACACCTCGTTCATCTCGGTCCACTGGAATGGATGATATTCCTGCCCATGCAGGAGCAGCACCTTGTCATCCGAATAGCGTTCCAAATCCAGTTTGCCGCCGTAAGGAATGGCGTCCTTGATGGCGATTGTGGCAATGTCGAACTTCTGGTGGCGCATCAATGCCTGGATGACGCCCAGTGAATTGTCCGCCCCGTACCATTCCAGCGCGTGCAGGTGGATTGCCGTGCGGTAATTGCGTTTCCTAGCCAATTTCTTTGCTGGCTTTGGCGGCAGCACGGCAGTCTCGCCCTTGATGTAACGCTCAAAATGCGCCAGCAGGTTCTTCACATACTTGCGCCAGAACGCAAACACCGCATCCGTGCAATCCAGAGTCTCAGGGAAAAGTATCTGGTTGATGAAATACAAGCCCTTGCCATAGCGTGCCTGGAGCACCAGCGCGCCGTCCGTCACCACAGCGTCCTGGTACGAGCCCAATATCTCCCAGCCCTGGCAGTTCACGGCACAGGAAGTCGCCGCAGTCATCACTGTTTCAGGCTTTCTGTCCCTGTTTGCAATGCCCACAATGTCAAAACTGTTTGCCTGCAGTTTCCAGTACAGCATGTCCTCTGGATTGATTTTCTCAGGAATGGAGAAAAGCGCCTCTCCAGCAGGCTCGATTATGGGCATCATATAGCTTTTGGCGATGCCGCCGCCCGTGTAGGTGATGGTGTTAATGTAGCGGTCAACCAGAATGGGATAGCCAATGCCCTCAGGCAGGAAATACTTTGCCCAGCGGCGATAGTCCTGGTGCATGAAAAGGCATATTCCGCCACGATGCACGAACTCGCGGAAATACAGCTCGTCATTCTCAATGAAGTCATTGAAGCCATTCTGCTCGATTATGGCAACATCTATGTCATCCAGATAACCAGGCTTCCTGAAGTTTATCTCCACTACATCCAACTTCATCTCCTCACGCAAAAACGTGATGAAACTGTACTGGGGCTGAAACCAATGCTTGAAATAACCAATCCTCATTTTTTTCTCCTAATTATTTTCCACCTGTTGAAAAGTGAACTGTGAAC
>JAFYGL010000481.1 GCA_017543165.1 Victivallales bacterium
GGAAGCTAGCCGTGGGTGGAGCGAGCGCCACAGGCGCGAGCGAAACCCACGGATATGCCAAGCAAAAGTCCGAGCCGCGTTAGCGGCGGCAGACGGAAACGCCTTGCCATGATGATTCTTTCGCCGCTACGCGGCTCATATTCCGGTGATGCGCATCCGTGGGTTTCGCTCGCGCCTGCGGCGCTCGCTCCACCCACGGCTAGTTTCCGTCGCCGCTAACGCGGCTCCTTATTCCCCCTCTCCTAGAGAACATAGCATTGCGTTGAAATCAACATGTTAAAAAGAGTATCCAAGACCATAATTGAGCATGGCGGTGTGCAGTTGCTGGACTACCTGTCCTCACGCTACACATACCACAGCCGCGACTTGTGGCAGGAACTTCTTGCGGAGGGGCGAGTTCTCATAAACGGCACAGCCGCAACAGCGGAGCACATTCTTGCCGCTGGCGAGGAAATGGAATACATGCCCCGTCCCATTGAAGAGCCGCCTGTGGACATGGATGTGCGCATCCTGCTCATGGACGAGGATTTCATCGCCCTGGACAAGCCAGGCAACCTGCCATGCCATCCTTCTGGCTGCTTCTTCAATCATACACTGTGGGCACTGCTCAAGGAGGGCAGCCTGCCTGGCATCCCACCCATGGAAGAAGTGCGCTTTGTAAACCGCCTGGACAGGGAGACCTCGGGCATAGTGCTGGTGGCAAGAAACGCGAGAGCCGCCAGCAAGGCCGTCAAATCCCTCAAATCCCCAGACTCCTGCAAATGCTACAATGTGCTGGTTTATGGAGACTTTCCAGACACGCTGGAGGCAAATGGCTGGCTCTACCACGATGAAAACGCCCTGGTCTCAAAACGCCGCTCTTTTTCATACACGCAAGCCAATTCCCCTTCAGAAAGCAGCAGCACCTTTTTCACCTGCCTAAAACGGGAAAATGGCCTTTCCCTGCTGGAGGCGCAACTTCATACAGGGCGCACACACCAGATTCGCGCCACACTCCGCAGCCTGGGATACCCCGTGGTGGGCGATAAACTTTACGGCCCAGACGAAAGCATATTCCTGCGCTTCATTTCAGGCAAAATGACCGAGGAAGACAAAAAACTACTCATCCTCCCACGCCAGGCACTCCATGCCAGCCGCCTCTCCTTCGACAAATACGACATCCACTCAGCACCACCATTCAACGCAGAGACTGCCTCTGCGTTAAAATCTCTGCGTTGAATGTCATGCTTTTCCGAGGATGCTGCGTATCTGGTCACGCAGCATGGCGGCCCGTTCGAATTCCAATGCGGCGGCGGCCTCCTGCATTTCGCCTTCCAGACGGCGCACCTTCTCCAGCACGCTGTATTCCTTTTCGTCCTCGGCCACGGCCTTCGCCTCCTGCTTCGCGGCATCCTCGTATATGCGCAGGCTGGCCTGGTCGCTGCGCCGCACAGTATGCGGCGTAATGCCATGCTCCTTGTTGTATTCGGCCTGCCTCTCGCGGCGGGAGTTGGTCTTGTCCATCATGGCGCGCATACTGTCCGTAATCCTGTCCGCATAGAGGATGACCTTGCCATGTTCGTTGCGTGCCGCGCGGCCAGCCGTCTGTATCAAAGATGTTTCGGAACGGAGGAAGCCCTCCTTGTCCGCATCCATGACTGCCACCAGCGCCACCTCTGGCAAATCAAGGCCTTCGCGCAGCAGGTTGATTCCCACCAGGCAATCGAATTCGCCTGCACGCAGGCTCCGCAATATATCGACGCGCTCCATTGCATCGATTTCGGAATGCAGATATCTGGAGCGTATGTCCAGTTTGCGCAGATATTCCGACAAATCCTCCGCCATCTTCTTGGTCAGTGTGGTGACAAGCGTGCGCTCGCCTAC
Organism: Victivallales bacterium; assembly: GCA_017543165.1. The sequence continues at coordinate 1,864 of JAFYGL010000481.1, forward strand.
TGCGGCACGCTGCTTTATCTCGTAGATGACATTATCCACCTGGTCCTCCAATGGGCGCACCTCGATTTCAGGATCCAGCAAGCCAGTTGGACGTATGATCTGCTCCACGGGAGTGGTCTGCGACAGTTCGTATGCCGCTGGCGTGGCGGACACGAACACCACCTGCTTCTGCAATGCCTCGAATTCCTGGAAAGTGAGCGGCCTGTTGTCCAGCGCGGAAGGCAGCCTGAATCCATTCTCCACCAGCACAAGCTTGCGGTTCCTGTCCGCATTCTGCATGGCCCGCAGCTGCGGCACCGTGGCATGTGATTCATCTATGATGGTGATGAAGTCCTCTGGGAAATAGTCTATAATAGTCCAGGGACGGGAGCCAGGCGCCCTGCCAGCCAGATGCCTGGAGTAGTTCTCAATTCCCTGGCAATAGCCGATTTCCGACAGCATTTCAAGGTCGTATGTTGTGCGCTCGTAGATGCGTTGCGCCTCTATCAACTTGCCATGCTGCTCAAAGTATTTGACCTGCTCCTGCATTTCATCCAGAATAGCCTGCTTTGCATTCTTGATACGCTCATCGGGCATTACGAAATGCTTTGCTGGCAGGATGGTGACATCGCTCATCTCCTCGATCACGGCCCTGCTAACGGGGTCACACCTGGTGATGCGCTCCACCGTATCGCCCCAGAAATCAATTTTCACGAAGTCCTCGCGATGCGAGGGATGTATTTCCAGCGTATCGCCTGCCACGCGGAATTGGCCACGCTCTGGAGCCACGTCGTTGCGGTTGTACTGTATTTCCACCAGGCGGCGGAGTATGTCCTTGCGCGGCACATCCTCGTCCAGCACGATTTTAGCCTTCATTGCGTCAAAGTCCTCTGGCGACCCCAGGCCATAGATGCATGATACGGAGCACACCACAATCACATCGCGCCGTTCCAGCAACGCGCCCGTTGCCGCCAGACGCAGCCTCTCCAGGCCGTCGTTCAGCGCTGAATCCTTGGCAATGTATGTGTCGGTGGCGGGAATATACGCTTCTGGCTGGTAGTAGTCATAGTAGCTGACAAAATACTCCACCGCATTGTCAGGGAAGAACGCCTTGAATTCGCTGTAGAGCTGGGCCGCCAGCGTCTTGTTGTGAGAAATCACCAGCGTGGGACGCTGCACGCGCTGTATCATATTTGCCAGCGTGAAGGTTTTTCCAGAGCCAGTCACGCCCTGCAATGTCTGCCTGGCGGTTCCATTTTCTATGCCCTTTGCCAGCGCGTCAATTGCCTCTGGCTGGTCGCCTGACGGGGCGAATTCCGAGTGTAGTTCAAATCTGCGGCCCATTTTCGGATGCCATTCAGAGGTTGTACTTCAATATGTACCAGAACGCTGCCACCGCGTCCTTCCAGCCAATCTTCTTGCCTTCCTCGTTGGAACGTGCAAAATAGGAAATGGGCATTTCAAATATGCGTGCCTTGCGCTTGGAAAGTTTTGCCGTGATTTCAGGTTCGAAGCCGAATCTGTTGCACTCCAGAGTGAAACTCTTGAATATGTCGCTGCGAATCATCTTGTAGCAGGTTTCCATGTCCGTCAAATGCAGATTGGAGAATATGTTGGAGGCGGTTGTCAGCACCTTGTTGCCGAAATAGTGCCAGAATGTATCCACCATGATCTCACGCCCTGAATACCTGCTGCCGAACACCGCATCCGCCATGCCCTTCTCAATCGGTGCAAACAGGCGTGGGAACTCTGTGGGGGAATACTCCAGGTCCGCATCCTGGATGATGACCGCATCGCCTGTCACATTCGCCTGCGCCGTGCGTATAGCGGCGCCCTTGCCCTTGTTCTTCTCATGGTTGAATATCCTCAAATCAGAGGCAGGAGGCAGGCTTGCCAGCTTCTCGGCAGTGCCGTCGCTGGAACAGTCATTCACCACCAGTATCTCCAGGTCAGGCACACCGCACTTGCGCACCTGCTCTATCACCGTCAAAACCGTGCTTTCCTCGTTGTAAACTGGAATTATGACTGACAACTTCATGGCAATGTCCTCTAGTTAAATTATATGAAATCGCCGTAATATAACCCATTTGCAAGGTTTTGCGCCCAGTTCAACAGCGGTGTTATTTCAGGGACCAAAAAGACAACAATTCGCCACTTGCCCCCTCTCGCTGACAGCCAGAGAATCCTATTTCTCCTTGTTGCGCGTCATAAGATAGAAGAATGGCGTGTCCAACAAGGCAAGCAGCACCTTGAACAAATACTGGCCAACCATGGTGGCAGCCAGGACAGGCCACATCTCCCTGTTCCAAAACCACTTGAAGCCAAAGCCAAACACAATGCCGATGAAAAGCACAGTATCCAGCACCTGGCTGCTCATGGTGCTGGCATTGTTCCATATCCAGCGGGCGGCCGTGGTAGTCCCCTGCCTGCCAAGATACCATTCGCGTATCTTGTGGAAAAACCAGACATCCCACCAC
>JAFYGL010000482.1 GCA_017543165.1 Victivallales bacterium
CGCTTCGGATGGCCTGTCCTCGAATACGGGGGCGGGGGATTCCGCCGCCACGCCTCTCAGGAAGAAGTAACGTATGCCACCGAAGTTGTGTTGCCAGGAGTATGCGTCTCCCATGGTTTCCTTCATGTAGCGGTGCAGTACTGCGGAATACAGCAGATATTGCAGAAAATAGCCGTGCTTTGCCATTTCCTTGCGAATGCCTGATTCATTGAAGCTTTCCTTCTTGCTGTCAAGGATGTTTGATTTCCAGTCCACAATGTAGAAAAAGTCGCCTTTCTGGAATATCAGGTCAATGAATCCATTGAAGAATCCATTGGGGACTGGCTTGTCCCAATCCTCCATTGCCTTGAGGAAATCTGCCTTTGCGGGATTGTCTTTCCAATGCTTCTTGATGATTGCGCTTATTGCCTTGGTTGTCTTGACGGCTTCTGCGGACGAGAAGTCGAATTCCTGCTCGCTGAGGCGCTGCTCCCATCCAATCTGGGACAGTTTGAACTGCTCGCCGCTGGGCGAGGTCAGTGCATGTTCCAGCACCTTGCGCAGCATATCCACGGTGGTCTGAAGCAACTCGCCTTCCGCAGCAAATCCGCTGTTGCCAAGTTCGCCAGCGGCAATTTGGGACAGTTTCTCGTCGCTTGCGTCAAAGGGTATTTTCTCCAGGATATTGTGCCAGCAAGTTCCTATGCGCATGCCGCATGGCATGTTGAATATGGGCAGTGTGAATTCAGTTTCCCCTTGCCGCCTCTGTCCGTTGTCCAGGCTGTCATCGTCCCTGCCGTCCTCATTGTCATTTTCCTTTGCGGAAGGCGAAAGGGAGGAATAGCTTCCCTTAGTTGGAAGGAGCTTGAACTTTGCTGGCGGCAAGGCTTCCTTTGACTGCTGGGCCTGTTCCAGAACCTGCCTGTATCTGAAAATGCCACTGTCCTGGATATCATCTGCCTCAAGCCACTGAATCGAGGGGACATTCTCCGCCTTGCCCAGCAAATATCCCAGTGGCTCCTTGGTTGCATCAACACTGGGCGTTATCAGGATGGTGCGCTGTATGGCGCGTGTCATGGCCACATACAAAAGGCGCATTTTCTCATGCAATAGTTCTTCCTTTGCCTTTTTCTCAGCAGCGCTGTTCTTTTTCTTCGCTCCCTTTTTATCCACTTCCAGCTCGAAAACCAGCTTCCTTTCCCCGCTTTCCTGATGGTAGTATGGCAGCGGGAATTTGTTTCTTGGGTCGTATTGACTCATGAGATTCCAGCATTCAGGCAGGAATACTATGGGGAATTGCAGGCCCTTTGACACATGAATTGTCATGATCTTGACAGTATCGCCGTCCTTTTCCAATTCACGCATGAACTCCTCGCTGTCATCCTGCTTGCTTGAGGCCTGCCTGATGCAATCATCAAGCCAATCCAGGAGTTTCTCTGTGGAGGGGCCGATTTTCTTCGCGGTGGCGAAACACAGTTCAAGGAGCTGCGCCATGTCCGTCAGCATACGTTCACCATCCTCTCTTGCCGCAATACGCGTCTTGTATCCAAGGCCTTCTAGTTTCGCCATCAATGCGTAGAAGCCCCGTTTCTGCCATGCCTCTCCAAGTTCCTTGAACAACTTGACATATTCTGCCATGGTCTCCTTGCTGTCGCTGCTGGCAATATCCTCTGCTGGCGCACCGCCGAATACCGTGGCAAGACCACGCCTGAGCACCATGCCGTAAGGCTGGAGTATCGCCTCCAGGAAGGCAGACAGCTCGTATGCCGCAGGAGTGGCAAATACATTGCCTGATTTGGCAATTACGCTGGGCACCCCTAGTCTCCGCAGTTCTTTTTGCAGCGCATCTTCCTGGGAATGGGAGTTCATCAGGACCGCGATGTCCTTTGGCGTGAATATGGGCTTGCCGTTTTCATCCTTCTCCGACAATATGCCAAGTATCTGCTTTACGAGCAAGGACCTTATCTCAGCATGCTTGTCGGCAGTGCCTGTTATCTCATCGGAGATTTTAATTATGCGGAATGGCTGCTCCAGGTCAGGCCCCTTGATTTTAGGTTCCTGCAGGACTTGGACCGTGCCTGGATAATCTATGTCGGAACTGGAAAATGTGTAGTGTACCCCATTTTCATCCTGTTCATCCTTGAAAAGGCCATTTATGGCCTCCATCAAGTGCCTGGTTGAACGGAAGTTCGTGTTAAGGTCATGCTTCTTGAGCCCTGGAATGGCGCAGGCCTTCATGTAGGTAAAGATGTCACCGCCGCGGAATGAATAGATTGCCTGCTTCGGGTCTCCCACAAAGAACAGGGGCAATTCCCCCTCCAGGAAAACGCGGCGGAATATGTCGTATTGGACAGGGTCTGTGTCCTGGAATTCATCTATCAATGCGGCCTTGAAGTCCTGCCTCAACTTTCTTGCCAAATCCTGGCCGTTTTCGGCTTTGAGCGCATCCCACAAGGCCCTCAGCAAATCATCGAAGTTCTGCTTTTCACGATGGGGGCGGTCCTTTTCATAATCATCCACGATTTTCTCCGCCACTGCCAGCGCAAATCCCGCCCCTCTGGTGGCATCATGATTGATTATGGTGTAATCTGCCTTTCCGCCAAGTTTATTGACAAATTCCTGCAAATTGCCCAAGGACAGGCCATTCCTGGCGGCCTCGGGATGTTTGCGCCACCAGTCAAGCGCAAGCCTGTTAAGCTCTGCAACCTTGTTGTC
>JAFYGL010000483.1 GCA_017543165.1 Victivallales bacterium
CCTCATTGCAAGACTGCACCGCCATCCAATTTTACACTCTTTCTGATTTTGTCCAGTCGCGAGGCGTTTGAATGGCGATGGACAACAACATAGCAACTATGCATGGTTGCGCCCTGCGGGCGCTGCCGCTCCGCGGCACTTGCCTACCCTCATAGGGAACATAGCGTTGCAATTAGACACTAGTTTCGTTGCCGTTGCGATATCGTAGTGTTCCAGCCTTGTCATAGAGGAAATTTCAACATTGAAATTACCTCTATATACTTGATTTACAGATTTCCATTCAATCCAGCATGGAAATTGGCGTTGGTGAGTTCACCTGGACGGCACATTGCAACGTGCCCGTCATAGAATGTAGTAGTCATAGTCCTGTTATGCCTGTACTGCATATAGCTATTTGGATAATCTCCTATGCATGGATTTCCAGGCCTGTTGCTCTCCCCGAAATGCACCACTGACGAGGGATTGTTTATGGCGGAAAGACGCTTCCTTATGGCATAGCGGCTGCTATATTGGTAGAAATCATAATCCTGGTTATGGAAGCACTGGTTGAAGCCAGGCAAGCCGAAATTGTGACCATAATATATGTCTTTTGCGGTATCGGCATCTTCGTTTGCAGCGCCTGTCGGACAAAATGGGCGGTCAAACTGTTGTATTCCCAAAGACTTGGCCACTGTTTCCGCATTTCCACCTGAATTCTTGAGTATCAAGGTATGGAAATTCGTGGTAGGGGTTCCCTCGTTTGCCTTGCAAGTCTTGTATGGAATGCCATAACCATCCCAATCCTCGGAATACAATACATCAATGATGTTAAGTTGCTTGAAGTTGTTCTGACAACTTGCCGCCCTTGCCTTGTCTCTGGCCTTGCTCAATGCAGGCAGCAACATTGCCGCAAGTATCGCAATAATTGCGATTACCACCAAAAGCTCAATTAGTGTAAAAAACTTCCTCATTCCAATGACCTCTGTTATCTTATTATTGACGGATTTTAAACTTTTGCTGAAATTATACCAAAGTCTTGTGCGCCATGCAAGGCATAATGTACAATTTTATTTGTTACCGATTTTTCAGACAATCTCCAATTGAGACAATTGGCTGAAGAAATCAGGATATGACTTTGCCACGCAGTCGGGATTTTCAATGACTATTGGCTCACGGCAGATGGCGGCCAGCGTTGCCGCCGCCATTGCGATACGGTGGTCATTGTATGTGGCAAGTTCCACGCCTCCTTTCAGCAAGGCGCCCTGCCCCATCACCTCAAAACTATGCTCCTGCAAATTGACTTGCACGCCCAGGCGCGACAGCACATCCGCCATTGCCGCCAACCTGTCTGATTCCTTCATGCGCAGTCTCTCCACGCCGATGAAACGCGTGGCGCAATTTCTGCTGGCTGCCAATGCCGCCAGCGCGGGGAACAAATCAGGGCATTGCGAAACATCAATGACGCCACCTTCCTGCCTTGCCAAATCCAGCATCGCCCTGTCAGGCTGCTTGGACGCCTCATTCATTTCTGGCAATTCAATCTGGCATCCCATTTCATTCATCGCCAGCCAAAATGCGGCAGAAGACCAGTCACGTTCAGGCGAAACACCGCTGTTCAAAATATATTTCTGCCCGCCAGCCACCACGAAGCCATCGGTTGTTTCATCTATGGAGATGCCGTACGCCTTAATTACATCCAATGTCATGTCCACATAGCCACGAGACTGCATTTTGCCTTGGCAATGAATGACACTGTCGCCTTGCAGCAGAGGCAGCGCAAAAAGAAGCCCAGTGATTATCTGCGAGGATATATCTCCTGGTGCCACATACCTTCCTGGCTTCAAAGTGCCATTGAGCTTCAGCGGAAACACAGCCCCCGCCTGAAGGCCATGAGGACGCATCAAATCCAGAAATGGCTGCAATGGCCGTTCTGGCAAGCGCCCCCGCGCAAGCAATGTGGCATGATTTGCCAATACCGAGGCAATGGGCAGCATAAACCGCAAAGTCGAGCCGCTTTCCCCACAATCCAGGACAGGCGAATCCGACGTGCCAAGTTCCTTCAGGCAGCGCTGGGTGGCAGACACATCCTCGCATGCCTCATCAAAACTGCGCGTAAACATATCGCCGCCAGCCAGAAAATCCGCTATCAGAAGACGATGCAAGTGGGATTTGGACAACGGCACGCTTACGCGCCCCTTGCGCACACCAGGCATTATTGTTATGGAGTTGGATTTCATTTGCAAGATTTCTTGTAAGGTTCAGGCCTTGTTTTTATCCACAGATTTCCACAGATTATCACGGATTAGCATAATGAAATCTGTGAAAAATCTGCGTCAATCTGTGGATACAACGAGCGCCGTTCGGCGCTCACTAGTTTTGGATTAAATCAAAGGTCAATCACCACCAGGCGGACATCGCCCCATCCGCAAGGCAGCGCGAATGTGACGGAATTGCCCTGGCGTTTCTTGTCCCCCCGCATAATTGCCTTGAGCCCCTCAAATGAAAGGCCAGCAGGCAATTCGGCAGGAAGGCCTGCCCCTTTGAATTTACTGGCCAGTTCAACAGGCCATTCCTGGGAGGCATAGCCAAGTTTGCAGGCGAGCCGCGCCTCCTCCACGCAGCCAATGGCGACTGCCTCGCCGTGGGACAGGCTGTATTTCATGGCCAGTTCAACTGCATGGCCTACGGTATGCCCGCAATTTAATTTCATTCGCGCCCCTTTGGTCTCAAATGGGTCTTCCTTCACCACCGCCAGTTTCACGGAAAGGTTTTCCGCAATCTCCCTTGCAGTCGGAATTGCGCTGATTGGGACATTCCTGCCATCGATGATCTGGTGCTTTATCATCTCGGCCTTGCCCACCTGGAGTTCCTTTTCTGGCAGCGTTTTCAGGAAAAGCGTGTCAATGACAACCAGCCGCGGCGAATGGAATGCGCCCGCCAGGTTCTTGCCTTCTGGGAGGTCGCAGCCTGTCTTGCCTCCAGACGAGGCGTCCACCATGGAGAGCAGCGTCGTGGGGAAATTGTACCAGGCAATGCCACGCATCCAGGTGGCGGCCGCAAAGCCAGTCAAGTCCCCTGTGACGCCGCCGCCGCATGCCATGACTAAGTCTCGGCGTCCAATGCCAGCCTCGGCAAAGCAATGCCACAGGTTCATCACAGTCTGCGGCGTCTTGTTGATTTCGCCAGAAGGTATCACGCCAAGTGCCATTCGGGAGAGTGCAGGATAAAGCGAGGCCACGTTGCCGTCGAATACCGTGCGTTCTGGCC
>JAFYGL010000484.1 GCA_017543165.1 Victivallales bacterium
AAAAGCGGGGCGATGGTATCGCCCCGCACTGAACTCCACACAGTCCACAGTCCACTAAAAAAGGAGATATTGCCATGAAAGTTTTGAAAGTCAGGAATTACCATGAAATGAGCATCGCTGGAGCCGTGATGATACATGAGGCGGCAATGGCGAAGTTGTCACGCGGGGAGCATTTCAATCTGGGCTTGGCCACAGGCAACACGATGATTGAACTGTACGAGATACTTGCGGGCATGTTCAATGGCGAGAAGGCGGATTTGAGTAAATTGCAGACCTGGAATCTGGATGAATATGCGGTGGACGAGCATAACGCCGTGCCCCATGACCATCCATTGAGCTACTGGAAATACATGCATGAAAATCTTTTCAACCGCTTTTTGCCAGAGCGCAATTTCCAGGAGTGGCAGGCGCATTTTCCAGACCCCTCGGATCCAGGCAAGTTCGACAGGGAATTGACTGCGGCTGGTGAATTGGATTTGCAGTTGCTGGGCATTGGCTTCAATGGGCATATCGCATTCAACGAGCCGCAAAAGAAGGCGGATATCTCCGTGGAGGCATACGGCCAGTTGCCCACACGTGTGCTGCCCCTGACGCAGGAGACAATTGACCAGAACACCAAGGTCACCGCCAATGGCGACAGCTCCCTGGTGCCACGCTTCGCCGCAACCACTGGCATGAAGCCAATCCTCAAGGCAAAACGTGAGCTGCTTCTTGCATGCTTTGCCGAACAGGAGGCCCCTCTTTGCCGCATGATTGCTGGCAAGACGTCAACGCCTGAACTGCCTGCCTCATACCTGCTGGAGCATCCAGATTTCATGCTTATTTACACCGCTGATAAAATCAATCTGGATTCCGTATTATGAAAACGCTGATTCGCAATTGCCGCATTGTCTCGCCTGGATGGGATATTCCAAAGGGCGATATTCTTGTTGAGGACGGGACAATTGCCGCAGTTGGCGCCATGTCCGATGCCGTGGCTGACACGGTGATTGACGCCGCAGGAAAAATCGCCGTGCCTGGTTTCATCGACATACATTCCCACGGACGCTCCAATTTTGATTTCTGCGACGGGACGGCTGAGGCATTTGCCACCATAGGGCGTGGCAAGTTGCAGGATGGCGTCACTGGCTTCCTGGCGACTAGCCTGAGCGTGTCAGAGGATGATTTGCGCAATCTGTGCCGCCAGGCGGAGGACTACAAAAAGAATGTGCCCGACGGCGCCACGCTGCTGGGAATACATCTGGAAGGCCCCTTTTTCAATCCGCCCTGCGCAGGAGCCCAGAATCCTGCCTACTTGCAGAACCCACGCATAGAACTGGTGGAGGAACTCAATGCAATTTCCCCTGTGAAAAAGGTGTCATTCTCGCCTGAACTGCCAGGCGGCGTGGAATTTACCAGGCAACTGGCGGAACGCGGCATCATGCCTTCAGGCGGGCATACCCAGGCGGACTACGAATGCTACGAGCAATGCCGTCTGGCGGGCATGAAGCACCTTACACATTTCTGCAATGTGATGACGCCCCTGCATCACCTGCGCTTCGGCATGGTGGGCGGCGGGTTGCTGGATGACGACGTGTATCTGGAGATGATTTGCGATGGCGTTCATCTCTGCGACCAGATGATACAATTGATCGCACGTGTCAAGGGACCAGAGCGCATGATGCTCATCACGGATTCCATGCGGGCCGCCGCAATGCCAGACGGCGAATATTCCCTGGGAGGCCTGCCAGTGGTGGTCAGGGATGGATGCGCACGCCTGACAACAGGGCAGGTGGCTGGCAGCACCTTGCGCTATTTCAACGGCCTGAAACGCCTGGTGCGCCTGACGAGGCTGCCACTTTGCGAGGCGGTCCGCTGCACCAGCCTGAACCAGGCGGAAAGCCTTGGACTTGGCAAACGCGGCAAACTGGAAAAAGACTATGTCGCCGACATCGTATTGCTGGATGACAACCTTGATGTGCAGATGACAATCTGCTCTGGCGAAGTAAAATACAACGCAGAGGCGCTTTAGTTTAACGCAGAGGCGCAGGTTTTTTAATGCAGAGGCGCAGGTTTTTTAACGCAGAGGCGCAGAGTTTTTAACTCAGAGACGCAGAGATTTTAACGCAGAGACGCGGAGGCGCAGAGGCGCGGAGATTTTTTGCTTTGTGTTTGTGGAATACGATTTAGAATAAGTCGCTATGTGTTCCCGTCCTTGAAAGTTCAAGGACAAGAACATTTTCAAACAGTTTGTAGATTAGAAGCCAGTCGGGCGCAATGTGGCATTCTCGGCATCCTTTGTAGTTCCCTATAAGTTGATGGTCATTATATTCCTCTGGAAGATTTTGACCATCTGCAAGCATTTCAATAATTTTCTCTAATACAGTAATATCTCGACCGCGCTTTTGGGCTAGTTTGTAGTCTTTCTTGAACTGTGATGTAAACTTGACTTCGTATTTCATGAATTGAGTGCTTTGCGCAAGCTGTCCATATCCTTGTATCCTGGAACGCCAGGGTCGTTTGCAATGCGTTCACCTTCTTCAATGGCCTCTAGTGTCTCCTTATTAGGTATTGGAGCCGATGTCACAATGAATGGAATCGCTTTGATTCTTGCAATTTGGTGCAGATAGATGTTTATGGCAGTGGACATATTCAAGCCCATCTCTGAAAGACATTTCTCGACTTCTGCCTTGAGAGCTGCATCTACCCTAACACTGAATGTTGAAGTGCTCATATAATCCTCCATTGTTTATCAAATTGCACATAAATTAGCACAATTGAAATCAAATGCAATACAATTGGTGTAAAAAAGGTATAACTTTTAATAACTCTGCGTCTCTGCGTCTCTGCGCCTCTGCGTTAAAATCTCTGCGTTGAATTAAAGCGTCTCTGCGTTGTATTTTACGCTGAGGTGGCGGGCGGGTATGCCTGCGGCTTCCCACTGGCGTTCGAAATCTGTTTTTATGTGGGCGATGTCCGCAATGCCGTCAGGCGTATTTTGGTAGAAGGGCAGGTTGGCCAGTATGCGTTTCCAGTCGTTGAAGTATGGCTGGTAGTCTGTCGCCAGATGCAGTATGCCGCCTGGCTTTAGGACG
>JAFYGL010000485.1 GCA_017543165.1 Victivallales bacterium
CCTAGATACCTAGATACCTAGATACCTAGATACCTAGATACCTAGTTTTGCAACAGCCCATTTCACCCTGAGTGGGTGCCGCTTCGGCGCTCTCAATTAAGGTTTTGCCCCCTCAGGATAATCAGAAAATATCATTGATTTCCAGCATGATTTCGTTGCCCATTCGATTATCAACAGTGCCATTAAGCTTGATGATGGCTTCGTTAATATCTACGAGTTGCTTATCGATGGCTTCCATTGCGCGGATGCCCTCATTTCCAGGGAGTGCCGCACATTCATTCTGAAGTTTGTCAAGGAACATCTTCACGCCACCGCCTTCAAATACACCTTCCATCACCCTGTTTGCCACCTGCGGGAAACCAGCCTTTCTAAGAGAGCCAGCCGCATTGCTGAGGGCCGTTGCAAGTTCCGCAGGAAGATTCTCCTTGCGGATGCCATTGGCTGTCTTGGATGTGAACTTGGAAACTATCAGCGAAGCGCCATGCTGAATTGATTCAATGACATCGCCGAAGCGGTAGCTGCGTGTCTTCATGCCTTCAGAACGCGAATCCGCCTTCTGGTATGGGTGGAAATGCGCGGTCGAGCAGAAGATGCCATACGTTTCGCACTTGATGAAGATGCGCCGTTTTGGTCCAGAGCCGTCTGCATCATCAAGATGCCCCGTATCAGGAATCGTAAAGTAATGGAACGTGCGCATTCCATTGAAAAGCCCTCCCATGCCAGTGGGTACATCGAGGCCGCGAGGCATGTTCTGATGCCAGTCCACCTGCATGTTCTGGTATGGTTTTGCATGGGTGGAGGTGCGCAGGTAGATTTCAGGATTTGAATCAAGCCAGCGTGCGATGTTTCCGTCAGGATCGGCAACGGAGAATGAGCCGCGGTACATGAACTCACCTTTCTTGAGCGCCGCCACATGCAGGGCCAGCGTCAGTGAAGCCGCGTTTTCCGTGGTCGCCTCAAAGCGTGAGAGATTGCCGGAAAGGACTGCACGGAGTATCTCGTTGCCTCGGTTGATTCTGGCTACCAGCATCGCCCGCAATTCACCAATGTCATGGGGACGAGGAATGTTTGATTTCGTCGTCACCATGTCCTCAAAATGCAGTTTGGGCAGTCTCACAACCACTCCATTGATGGCAACGTCAAGTTCTTCCGGAAGTTGAGACGCATCCAGCGGCTTTTCAATTTCCTGGCGCATTGATGTGTCTGGACGGTATGTCTTCGCTGTCTTGAGAGCGTCTCCGCCTTCCATCCTGGCCTGGTATTCCGCTGGATGTGTATATTGCTGGACTTTGTCTTCATTAAAGACCGCAAAGAACTTCTCGGCGTTTGCCTTCGGCACAACTAGGCGCGTCACCCCCATGCCGTCAGTATCAATCGTTGCACCGCCCGCATCCGCAAATGCCTTGAGCATGGACATTGCCTCGGGGTCAAGCCGCCTGTCGCAATGGTAAACAATATTGTCTCCCACCATGCCCGCGCTCCATTTGACACGGGAATCAGGAATGACCTCCAGGTGTTTCAACGCCACCTGCCCGTTCTTGCTTACCCAGGTAGTAGGCGAGAAAAGTTTTTCCAGATTGGCAAGGTTCTCAATTGCGCCCTGCTTGACTGCTGGAGAAGCGTCCTCCAGAGCATCGTACAGTTCCAACTGCATGCCGCCCACCTTCAACACCTTTGCCAGAGATTCGTTGAATTCGGTCTGCTTCTTTTCAATGTCAGCAACTATCTTTTGCCTGAGTTCCAACTCCTCTGGCGCCAACCCCTCCTCCTTGGTACTGAACGCCGCAAGGTACTCATCAAACAATTTTTTGAATACGCCTGCCTTGGCTTTCTCACGCAAATCCAGTATGCCCGAGAACTTGGCAAAACGAGTGTCATCATCGAAAACGGAGAAATTCTTGAAGCGTGGCTTTGTGCTCCGCCCGTATGTATCCTTGAATGAAAGATCGTCGGACACATCAAGGTACTTGCCGTTGCCCTCCAGGGAATGCCCAGGGTCTATGGCGAAGAACTTGCCATTGATGAAGCCCTTGTTCTGCCCCCGTGAACCAACGCCGTCGCGGTCCGCAGTGACAAGGAAAAACGCCTTGTATTTGCCCAGAGGCTCCATCTCAAGGCCAGGCTTTGCGCCTTTCGGAGGTATGACGCGACCATCTTTGAGCATGCCCGCCTCCATGTCCTTGTAGCCATTTGCGAACTTGGCCGAAAGCATGATTTTGGGATGGCCGTCAGAATACTGCCCCCTCACAATCTCAAGTTCCTGCGAAGGCACGCCCGCAATGCGCGTCAAGTCATTGGCCAGGGCCTCCGTGACAGCGCCTGCGGAGGCGCTGTCCGCCGTGGTGCGCGTCTGGAAGCGGTAGAGCTGCCCCATCTTGCGGCCGACAATGATGCGCTCGGGACGCATGAAGGTACCTGCATGGGCGCTGTCGCCTTTGGAAAACTTTGAACCTTCGTTGTAGTCAAGTTTCACAATGCCCCTGTCAGAGAAATGCCGAAACACGGCTGAAGCCTTGTAAAGTGAGTTGTCCGAGCCATCGGCGTTCTTTGGGCCTATGTTCATCACTGCGTCGCGGATTTCGACAAAGAAATCCTTCTTCAGTTTGGAGAGGACGGCCTGTTTTTTGGGGCTGGAAACGCCATTTTCAAGTTGCGCGCGAGCATCTTGCGGGAGTTTTTCCGCAAGTGCCTTTCGGAGAGCGCATATTTCCTTTGTGTCATCTGCATTGGGTTCTCCCAAGGCTCGCTCTATGACCAGTTCCGAGGCAGCCGCCATTGCCGCTGGATGGGCACGCCCTGCAATCAGTATCTGCGTACGAAAATCCTTGCCCTCGCACTTTTTCGCCAGTGCAGGACTTTGCAGCTTGAGATTCTCCATGGCATCCTTGCTTTCAGGAGAGTTGACATTCGCCATATAGCCATGGGTGTCATCTGTGGACCAGTCGTTGCGGTATATGAAGCCTGGCTCCACGCCATTGGTCTTTAGTTTCTCAAGCAGCACTGGATGAGTGGTGGAGCGGTTGATGCGCATGCCAGAACCCAGTAAGCCCCGCTTGATTTGGTCTTCAACGGATGTACTGCCCTTCTTGAAGACTGTAATGAGATTCCGAAGCCCCGTCGGCTCATTGCCATTCGCCTCCGTCTCCATCATCTTGCGCCCTGATAGTGCTTGCGCTTCGGTCGAGACTTTGTAGTTGGGATCAAGTTTTTTCCTGTCCTCGACAAATCCCTTCGCATTCTGGATGGCCTCGTCTATCCTTTCGGACGCCTTGCGTGCCAGGTCCGCCAGCGTAGAGCAGTCATGAAGGGAGCCGCTGCTTGGATTGGCGTTGATTATGGTGCGCACCATTTGGCGCAGTTCATCAGACAGTTCACGGAATTTCGGGCTGGTGTCCAGCTGGCGGGACAACTCGTCAATGAAATGGTTCATCTTGACCGCTTCCAGCTTAGAGAGCGTCGCCTTTACGTCCGAGGCTCTGAGTGACTTGTGCAGTTGGGCACGGGCGCCCACTACCATATCGAACGCATTTGTGCCGAAGATGCCGTACTGTTGCTCCAGGGCGCTTCTGAAGGCGATCATCGTGGCGTCATTGCTCTTGGTGCCATGGGAAAAGAAATAGTTGCCCAGGCGCGCTGTAGCCTGGTCTCCTTGGCCTTGTATTACAATGTCGCAGGAAGAAAACCATGCGGAGGCCGCAGTGTTTCTAAATGAATCAATAGTCAGTGGCATATTTGTCTTA
>JAFYGL010000486.1 GCA_017543165.1 Victivallales bacterium
CGTCCTAAAGCCAGGCGGCATACTGCATCTGGCGACAGACTACCAGCCATACTTCAACGACTGGAAACGCATACTGGCCAACCTGCCCTTCTACCAAAATACGCCTGACGGCATTGCGGACATCGCCCACATAAAAACAGACTTCGAACGCCAGTGGGAAGCCGCAGGCATACCCGCCCGCCACATCTGCGTAAAATACAATGCAGAGGCGTAGAGTTTTTAAGCCATTGGCCGCGTGACCGCCATCCGCATCTGGCAGGCACGCTATTCCGCGCGGCCAGTTGGCCGCGCGTCAGGACGGATGACCGCCATACGCATCTGGCAGGCACGCTATTCAGCGCGGCCATTTGCCGGGTTTAATTCTGAGCTTCTGGTTTCTTGCGCTGTGGCTTGTCGCCGCCGTTTTTCCTTGGGCCGCCTTCCCGGCCGCCAGCGGGGCGCATGTTCTTCATGCCCTTTAGTTCCTCTTCAGAAAGTTCGCCGTCCTGGTTCTTGTCCAGTCTCTTGAACATGTTCCAGGCGCGTGCCATACGCATCTTTTCCTGGAGTTCGTTCATATTCAAGTCTGCTTCGACGGCGGCCTTTTCCGCATCGTCAAGTTTGCCGTCCTGGTCCTTGTCATATTTAGCCATGACCTTGGCATGCACTTCCTTCACATCAGCCAGCATGTTTCTGCCGCCATGTGCCTGGCCCTGGGGCCTGTTGCCCTTCATCTCCCTTGCTGGCTTGCCACCTTTGGCCTTTGGCTTTTCAGCACCGCCATCCTGTGCGAAACCAATCATTGCAACTGCCAGCAAACAAGCAAAAATCATCTTTTTCATACTTGACTCTCCTAAAGCCTTGAATTGTTGTTATTTATCAATCGAGGTAATTCAATTACCTCATTCATGACGTCACCGACTTCGTATCGGCTATCCATAAAACGCCTTATTGCTTATTTATTGCCCTTGAATTGCATTTTTATTTTCAGGCGGACGTGGCAGCGTATATGCAAAAATTGAATTGCAAATTGCCATTACCGCGGAGAATGCGAACAGCACGCCCACGCCCCATCTTGCCCAAATCCAGCCCCCGACGGGCGCTGCAAGAATGGAGATGAAATGGTTTATGGAAATGCCAGTTGACATGGTGGAGGCAAGTTCGTCCTGGTTTTCCGCGATGCCGCGTATGTAGATGTTCGTGGCAAGGGCGGTAGTGCTGATTATGGCGTCAAGCAGGAAGTTTATGCAAACCACCACCAGCGCAATCCTGGCAGGGAAAATGTCCTTGGCGAAGCCATACAGCAGGCACACAAAGCAAAGGATAATGGTATCCCAAATCATGACATTTCGATAGCCTACCCTGTCGGTGATTTTGCCAACCGTCGGTGCCCCGAATATGTTCACCGCTGCGCAGAATGCCAGCAAGGAGGCCATCCATGCGGTGGAGAAGCCATATTCGCGAATAAGCACGTATGGCGCGAGTGTGAGGAATATCTGCTTGCGGGCACCATAGAACAGTTCCAATGCATAGAATTTGCAGAACTTGCGGTGGAAATACAACTTGGGGCGCTTGGCTATTGTGTCTGGCGCATTGGGGCTGAAGGTGCTGATTACGCTAATCACCATGAGCACGGCCACGCTTCCCCATACTACATCAAACAGCACCCGCTGGGACAGGCCGCCCCACCTGCCGCCCACGAAGAACACGCACGCCACGGCAATGGAGCCAGCCACAGTGCCGAAGTTCATCGCGCTGGTGAGGAAGCCCAGGGAACGCCCCTCGCAGCCAGGTTTCGCCACTTGCATGGCTATGACCTGCCGAGAAGGCATGATCAAATGCTCGCCCAGGCTCCATATCATTATGAAGCCAGTGACAAAGAACTTGTTGCTGGGCACAAGAAGAAGTCCCGCCCCCACCATGGAAATCAAGGTGCCAAGACGCATGATGCGCCAATCCGACACTCGGTGCAGCAAGGCAAACAACAGCACTAAAATCAAGCCTGGAAACTCGCGGAAGAATTCCAGTATGCCCCTGTCCACGCTGTCCATGGCATACATTTCCGACAGGAAGTTGTTGATGGTCGCCGCAAAGCAGCCAGTACCCACTCCCCACACCAAAATGCTGAGGAAAAAGGCCCCAGCCCCAGAACGCTCCTTGAAAATTGATGAAAATTGCATTTGTTATACCTTTTTCAATTTTGCCATGCTCTCAAAGCCTCTTGAATGACAGAGTCCTTGACTCACATACATTCAATATTCTTCATAAAATCCCTGTCAAGAAAATCGTTTTTTGACACAGAAAAAGAATTGTTGCCCATTATATGGTGAGCCTGGGTAAGCAGGAGTTCCTTGCGTGCCCTGGTCAGCGCCACATACAGCACCCTGCGTTCCTCCTCTATTTCCTCATCGGAACTGGCTCTGGAATGTGGGAAGAAGCCGCTTTGCACGCGCATTACGCAGCAGAAATCCGCCTCGGTTCCCTTTGCGCTGTGGACTGTGATAAGCGTGACTTTCTTGTCTGCGTTCTCATCTTGCTTCTGGTCATTGGGGTCCAGTTTGAATGCCTCCAGGAACGCAGTGACCGTGGTGTAATTGGAAGCGATGCTTCTCAATGCATCCAAATCCTTCTGGCGTTCGTACCATTTCTCGTACTTGAACTCAAGGATTTGCGTATCCTCGAAGAATTTCAGGACTTTGTCCAGGCATTGCGCTGGATTGTCCACTGTATCAGACATGTCGCTGACGAAGTCCGCCGCACTCCGCAGGATGTCGCCGTCTTTCGGGTGGTGCAACTTGCCATAACTGCGTTTTCTAAGTATGGAGGCCACATATTCCAATGCCCTCTTGCGCTGCCCGAAACCCATGATGGGCTCGGTAATTCGATTTGAGGAAACCAGACCTATTCCAGGCAAAAGCAAGAGGAACCTCTGCCAGGCAATGCCATTGCGCAAAGTGGTAAGAGCCTCGAATGTGGACACCACATCCTTCACATGGGCAGCCTGGAGGAAGCCCACGCCGCCGACCATGCGGTATGGCACCCTGTGGGAATTCAATTCCATTTCCAGC
>JAFYGL010000487.1 GCA_017543165.1 Victivallales bacterium
AGCTGTTGACCGTAGTTCTGAAAAGGGCCTCTTTATCCTTACTGGTTCTGTTGTCAAGGATGAAAATGCCACAAAGCATACAGGGACAGGAAGAATATCCCGTCTGGAAATGTTGCCCATGAGCCTTTGGGAATCAGGTGAATCGTCGGGTGAGATATCCCTTTTATCCTTGTTTGCCCAACCTAGACAGGAAATTGATGGCATCAAGGGAAAACTATCAATGGAGCAACTTCTTTTTGTGGCCTCACGAGGAGGCTGGCCTTCCTCCTTGACGGTAAAAGGAGATGACGCACAACTCTTCATTGCGGAAGATTATATAAACAATGTTGCGGAAGTAGATATTTCCAAGATAGATGGTGTCAATAGAGACCCGCTTCTGGCACGTACACTGCTGAAGTCCTACGCAAGAAATATCTCCACATTGGCCACAAAAGCCAGTATCCGCAAGGATGTGCTGTCAATAAGGGAGATTACAATGCCCACATTGGATTCCTATTTGGAGGCTCTCCAAAGACTTTTTGTGATAACTGACATTCAAGCCTGGTGTCCTGCCATAAGGAGTGCCAGCGATATGCGAGCCACGCCAAAGAGAGGAATGTGCGACCCTTCTGTGGCGGTAGCGGCACTCGGCGTAAAGCCTGATTATTTCTTCAAGGACTTCAAGACTTTTGGTTTCATTTTCGAAAGCCTTGTTATGAGGGATCTGAAAGTATATTCTTCTACCCTAGGCGGAAAACTATCCTATTATCGGGATCGATATGGACTGGAGGCAGACGCAGTCCTGCATCTCAAAGACGGGAGATATGCGCTTATTGAAATCAAATTGGGCTCCTTTGAAATTGAAGAAGGAGCCTCGCATTTGATTGAAATTAGAAACCTTATTAGGAAATACAATCAAAAGGAAAAGCAATGTCCTTTGGCGGAACCTGATATTATGATGGTCATCACAGGCGGTGAGATGGGTTATACACGACCAGACGGAGTGCATATAGTGCCCATCTCGGCATTGAGGCCATGATTTCAAAAAATCCGATAGTAATTTTTCAATGGCAAATCCGCCTCCAGCCACAGGCACGGGCTTGTATGGTGCAGCCCTGGCATGGTATTCAGGGCCACCATAGACCCTGACAAGCCCTGCGGGCGCTGCTCATCTGAATGGCAAAATCATCCATGGCCATAGAAAACAGTGTGTCAATTCGCCTATTTTCTGTTTTGATATGGCTGCGTCCAGGCGCTTTCAAAACGGGGATATTGCGGAATCTTGAGCATGCCTGGTCTATTGGAAGTAATCAATGCCCTGACATAAAGATCATCCGATTCCATCGCATAAGAGGCGCTGGCGCCCTCCACGCTGGCGACAATTTCGCCGATGCCTTCGGGTATGACAGGACGTGTCCTCCATCTTATGGGATTCTCCAAAGGAAACTCCTTCAGTTCAATCCTCCTGTCAAAATCCTTTTTCGTGGTGATAAAGTCAATCCTGTACTTGACATCGGGTTCAGCCTGGACATCCACAGATAGCGTCCCTGTCCCACTGTCAAATGAAATGTCATTCAGGATGACGCCGTTGCTTGGATAGAAGTTCCCATTTTTAAGGGATGAAGCAATAGTCCGTTCAGTCAATTCCCCCTGGCAGTCCACCATGAGCCAGCCACTGCCGCAGCAAGTATGCCTGCCGCGGGATTCGTCATCATAATAATGGGCGTCGTCACTTGCCACCCCATAGAGAATGCTGTTCCCATTCGCCAGACGATGCGCAAGAACGAAATCCCAGTATTGCTCACGACCATAGATCCACTCGTCAGGCATGTCGTTGGAGCCATTGTTGCAGATCTCAAAATGCCTGATTTCAGGAGTGTCAATCAAAAGGCGCGGGTCCACGTCCCAGGCACGGGTCCATGGATGGTTCACCATGAGAAACGAGCCCTCATTGGCAACTTCGTTGTAATTGCCGATGATCGCACGGAGAATGTCCATGTCCGTTCCTTCGCTTGGTAAAGGCAGGTCCTTGGCCACATTGAACACATTGACATGCAAATCATATTTCCTGGTTTCCTCCCCGAAACTGACGGCCACATTCGTAAGCTCCTCGCCAGGAAACAAAAGAAATTTCCCAGGTCTGTGAAATTTCGCCTTCAGCTGCTCAAATGTCGAAAGACGCGCAAAGGTCCTGAATCCAAGCCGCCTGGTCTCAATGGCGCCAGGAAATGCAGCAACGGCGCGGTTATATTCCTCATAGAGCAAATCAGGAGGCCAGTCCTCACTGGTGTAATGGACAGGCAACCATACGTCATCCTGGTCCTGAAACAGATTATGGTCGGAAAGACACAGGAAATCATACCCCAGTTCCTGATATTTCCGTATCACCATTTCAGGGAGAGACAAGCCGTCCGACCAGAGGGTATGGCAATGTATGCACCCTTTTTTCCAATGTCTCACCATATAAGCCCCATATTATGTGCTGTGTTTTTCATGAAATGGCAAAGCGCCTGGGACAGGCGGTAGAAGCCCAGGTCCGTGGGATGGCAGCCATCCACGGTCGCGTCCCAGAAATCCTCACCCAGGGAATTGTTCAGGGCATCGAAGAATGCGATATGCCTGTCGCCAGAGGCAATGCGGCGGGATGCCTCGTCCCGCATGATGTCGTTTCTGGTTTTAAGGTCGCGGTCCGCCAGTTCCTGCAGGCGTGTTTTGCTTTCAATCTCCTCGTAGATGCATCTGCCTGGCGTAGGTCCCATGAGCAGAATGAGCGTGTCAGCATGCTTTCTCCTGATGATATCCACAAATTGCGGCAGCGTAACCCTGAAACTCGGGCATGTCACGTTCCAGGTGTAGTCAATGATGTACATGCCTGGATTTTGCACATCTGCCAGCATTTCCGCTATCTCAGGCTGGCCGACGCCGCTGCCATTGAAGCCAAAACTGAGTACTGGCCTGTCCAGCCAGCGCGAGACCAGATTGGATGCGCACATTCCAGGCCGTGATGCGCAGGCACCCTGCTGGATAGAGGTGCCGTACCATAGGATTGGCCTTTCGTCTGCAAATGGTGTCGGCTCCTCCAGCAAGGCATCCTCTTCCAGGCCGACTGCCAGTGAACTTACACCGTTGTACAGGGGGAAATGTATGATTGCGTCCCTCATTTCGCGCTTCAATCCAGAAATAAGTTCCGCGGAGAAGTCCAGTTTCGTATGGTCAGTCCTGCTTACGCCAAAGAATTTCCAGACGCCATTGCATTTCAGGTAGAGGTCAAAGCCCGCGCTGCCCGTCAGTGGCATGTGGTCCAAAATGTCGGTAGTGGTAAGGCTTCCGCTGATATGTATGGCGCGGCTGTTTGTCCTGAAGCGTACCTGCCCGCCTGCGGTCTGGAGAGAATGGGAGAATGCGCCGCATTTTTCCTTTGGGCACATGTTTTTCACGCCGTCGGGATAGACTGTCACTTCGTTCGGCAGTTCATCTGGCAGGCGATGATATTTTCGGTATTTTTCAAACCAGTTGAAGCCCAGCAGCCTCATGGGCGCTTCGTATGGCAGATGCCATGAAATGCCATTTCCATTTGCGGGAAGAGATGCGATATTGTCCATCGCCATGCTTGTTTCCACATGCATAGATGATTATTTTTTCCAGCAGATTTCTAGCGTTCCTTTGCCAGGCAGTTCAAAGAGCAGTCTGGAACCTTCCTGCTTCCAGGACAGCGAGGCACCGTTGAATGTGACTGCCGCCACTTTGCCGTTGAGCAGCATTTCGGCGTGTGCGTGATACTGCGTCTCCAGCATGAGGCTGGCGTCGCTGGTTCTAGTGTCAAGCACCTTGAAGTTGCAATCCAGAACTGTGTGCGGCTTGTCCTCGCAGATGGACAGCAGGCGGCTGCCATGGGCCTTCACATCAAAACTGCACTCTCCAACAAGAGGAACGATTTCGCCGCTGCGCGCATCCACCGCCACATAGCGCTTGCCTTGTAGTTTAATGTCCTCTGGTGCAAAGGCAATTTGCCTGTCCTCGTCTTTCAGGTTGAACAAGCCCACTGTCCTCACTGGCAATGCATCGCAGGCCTTTGTGGAGAAAAACGGCGTGTTGAAATACAGGATGGAAGGCGTAATTTCATTCCAGTTCCTGTAGTCGTATTTTGCCGTGAAGGTGTCTGCTCCATTGTTGGGGCAGCAGACTGTCTTCTTCAATGCGGCAAGCCGTGGCGAATCCTGGTTTTCGCTGAGCTTGCCCGCAATCTCGACCATGGTGTGCGTCACCAGGCAGAAGTCCAGGCAGAACATGGCCTCCGTGTCGTTGAGGCCAGGGAGCAGCCCTACGCTGTCGCTGTTTGGCACGAACAAATCGCCCGTGTGCGTCGCCAGGCATCCAACGCACCATAGGAAATTTGTGCGCACATAGTCCCATTTGCCGCAGCAGATGTCAATTCCATAGCGGTAGTTGGTGTAGTGTTCGCCCAGGAGTGGATTGCCCATGACGATGTCGCACCCCGTCTGGAAATATGCATCTGAGGGCATTCTCAGGCGGAATTGCTTGAGCCACCAGTCCCTCAACTGGTAACCTGACTTGTCCAGTTCTCCACGGTAGAGGTCATGGCTCTC
>JAFYGL010000488.1 GCA_017543165.1 Victivallales bacterium
CACTTTACTTGACACACAGTCACCGCCACAATCAACCGCACTGTCAAAAAGAACATATTGCGTATATTGGTTCAGTTGGATTCTGAAAAAGCCACTGGAGAATTACTCGAGTTGATTGGAATCAAGGGCAGAAAGGACTTGCACACACGTTTTATTTCTTCTGCACTCGCGCAGTTCTTCCGCGGCTTTTCGCCGCGAGCAAGCAACGATCCTTATGCCCTGGGATGGAATTTATGGTGTGTCTGTTCCAGGCGTCTGAAGTCGGTATGCATGTATATTTGCGTGGTGGCGATGCTGGAGTGCCCGAGCAGTTCCTGAATTACGCGCAGGTCTGCGCCGTTGTTGAGCAGGTGCGTTGCGAATGAGTGACGCAGCAAGTGGGGATAGATGTTCTTGGTTATACCGCTGGCGTGGGCGGCATTCTTGACAATCACCCATATTTCGCAGCGGTTGAGAGGCTTGCCGTTTTTTGACAGGAAGAACACCACTCCCTTGCCTGACTTGTCAAGCACAGGCCTTGCCTTCTCGCAGTAAGCCGACATTGCCTTCCAAGCGCTGGTGCCGAATGGGACGGAGCGTTCATTGTCCCTCTTGCCGATTACCCTCAGAACCGCCCTGGCAAAGTCCACGCCATCCAGCCTGAGATTGCATATTTCCGAAGCGCGCAGGCCCGAGGCATACAGCAATTCCAGGATTGCCCTGTTGCGAAGGGAGAAGTTGTCCTCGCCGTCATAGCAGGCGAGCAACTTGTCCACCTCCTGTTCGCTGAGGAAATCGGGGATTATTCGCCAGAGGCGCGGGCTTTCCATAATCTCGGTGATGTTGCTGTCAAGAATCTTCTCCAGGCAAAGATACCTGAAGAACACCTTTATCGCCACCAGACGGCGCGCAATGGAGGCTGGTTCGTGGCCGCTTGCCTGATAGTCCTCCAATGCATCCAGAATCATGTCCCGCGTCACATCGGCAGGGGATGCTGTTCCACCTGCCTCGAAGAATGCCGCCACTGCCTCCATATCATGCATATAGGCGTAAATGGTCTCCTTGGAAAGGCCCCGCTCCATGAGGAGGTACGCCTTGAAGTCCGCCAGCAATAATTTCCAGGATTTTGTGCTCAAATGCAGAGTCCTCCATCAATCTCCAGGACATGTCCAGTAATATAGGAGGCATCCTCGCTGGCGAGGAACGAGACGCCAGCCGCGATATCCTGAGGCTGCCCGATGCGGGCCAATGGCACGTTCTGGAGAAACGCCAGCCTGGTTGCCTCTGGAAGCGCCGCAGTCATATCCGTATCCACCATTCCAGGCGCAATTACATTCACGTTTATGTTGCGGGATGCGATTTCCTTTGCCAGGGATTTGCTGAAGCCAATGATGCCCGCCTTTGCTGCCGCGTAGTTGGTCTGCCCCGCATTTCCGCAAATGCCCACGACGGAGGAAATGTTGACTATGCGGCCATAATGCGCCTTCATCATGGGGCGGACAACGGCCTTGCACATATTGAACACGCTCTTGAGATTTGTCTGCAACACCGCATCCCATTCTTCTTCCCTCATGCGCATGAGCAGGTTGTCCCTGGTAATGCCCGCATTGTTCACCAGGATATCGATTTTCTCAAATTCCTTCAGGCATTGAGCAACAGCATCGTCCGCAGTTGCCGACAGAGCCACATCCCCCGCCAGGCCCAGTGCCTTTACGCCATATTTCTCGGCAATGAAGTTGGCCGCAGTATGCGCGCCTTCCATGCTGCGCCCCAGCAGCGCCACATTCGCGCCTTCCGAGGCCAGCCGTTCCACGATTGCCAGCCCGATGCCGCGTGTACCGCCAGTCACCAAAGCCACCTTGCCATCAAATCTACCCATGATACAACCTCCATGTATTTACGACCGACGGGGTGCTGCCGCCCCCCGAACCCCCTGCTATGCCAACAGCACCAAACGCCTCCTTGCTACGAACGACGGGGGCTGCCGCCCCCCGCCCCCCCTGCTATGCGTTTTGGTACGACGGCGGGTAAACGCTTCGCTAAGGCCGTCGCTACTACGGACTCCCGCAAGGCACACAACTGACAAAGAACTCCCTTAAGTTCTCTTCACCTACCCATACAACACATCTATACATTACCCGCGTTTTCCATTTTGCCTGCGGCAAAATGGAAAACGCGCAGTAAGGGATAGAGGTGGGGTGTGGGGAGGGGAAAGGGCCAACGGCCCTGTCCCCTCCCCACATATTTATACTCTAAACAGAGCGCCAAGTTTTTTGCCGAGGACGGCGGATGCGGTCAGCATTGAGGCTCCGAGGAAGACCATGGTCCACAGTCCCAATGCGGAGGCGAGTGCCTGTCCTTGTCCAAGGAGGGAAGACAATTCGTAGATTGCCTTTGTGATTGGGAAGTACGCCGCCTTTTGTGCCAGGATGAGGGAATCTGCCACTTCCAGCATGGAGAAGCTGAATGCCAGGATTCCGCCAGCGATGAGGTTTGCCGTGATGAGAGGTGCGGTGATACGGCGGAACACGGTGAATGGCGGTGCTCCCAGGCTGGCGGCGGCCTCCTCGTAACTGACCGAGGTCTGTTGCAGGCCAGCCACAGCCGAGCGCACCACGTATGGCAGGCGTCTCACTGCGTATGACACCACCAGCAGTATGGTGGGATTACGAATCGGGTCCAGGCAATTGAATATCTCGCCTTTCTGGGCCAGGGCCAGGTAACCGAATGCCAGCACCAGGCCAGGCACCGCCAGGGGCATCATCACCAGGCAATCCAGCAGCCAGGAGAACTTGCTTTTGCCGCGCACGATGGTTATGGCCGATGAAATGCCCAGGACCATTGCCACGCACACTGCCAGCAGCGCGTATTTCTGGCTATTGATGATGCTGGGCACGGTGAGGCTGTGGCCAACGGCGGCGTTCAGGTGCTCCAGGGTAAAGCCATTTGGCACAATGCTGTGATACCAGCTCCTGCCGATTGCCAGCCCCATCACGCCAAGGTGCGGCAGCAGGCAGAACAGGCCGATTGCCGCGAACACCGCGATGACTGCGGCCTGCGGCAGGCCCTTCAGCCTTTTTTGGCCAGTGGCACGGCCTGCCTTCGACATCATGGCATGCCCTCCCCTGCCGAATGCCAGTTTTGCGCCTGCGTACATTATGATTGAGAACACCATGACCACTGCCACCAGTGCGTACGGCATGGGGTTCTTGCCCAGTTCATTCAGTCCCGAATAGATTTGCACTGCGGTGCAACGTCCATAGCTGAACATAAGTGGCGTGCCCAATTCGGTGAATGCCCAGATGAATACCAAGGAGCCGCCAGCAAATACGCCAGGCATGACCAGTGGCAGCACCACCTTGCGGAAGCGCTTGAAGCCAGTGCAGCCCAAGTCGGAGGCGGCCTCCAGCAGCATGGGGTCCACATTGGCGAATGCCGCGGCCACGTTCAGGTACAGAATCGGGAACAAGTGCAGTGCCTCCAGCAAGACCACGCCGAAGAAGCCGCCTGCAAACCAGTCGGGTCCTGCGTTTTCAGGGAAGAAGCCCAATTTTGAGAGCAGCATGTTCAATGCGCCACAGCGGCCAAAAATGCACTGCATTCCAAGTGCGCCCACGAATGGGGCGAGAATCATGGGAAGAAGCAGGGAGCCAGTCAGCAGTTTCTTGCCAGCGAAGTCGTACCTGTCGGAGAGCCAGGCAAGCGGCATGGCAATCAGCGCGGAGAGAATGGTGGTGCACAGTGCAATCAGGAAAGAATTGAGCAGGCCCTGCATATACACGGGATTGCGGAAAACCTCCAGCACATAGAATGTGGTGAAGTGTCCTGCATTGTCGCTGAAACCGCCTATCAGCACGCGGTAAATTGGCAGGAAGAAGAATGCCGCAAAGAACACAATCAGCAATGCATTAGTTGCAATTCCAATGGATTTTCTAAAGTTCATTATTAGAAGCTCCTTTTATCCTTCTGCCACTGCCATTGCGCAGGCAAATTTATTTTCGTGGGAGATGCTGATGTGAATGGAGGCGATGCCCTTTGCCTTTGCGGTCTTTGCTGCGGTGCCAGTCAGTTCGACTTTTGGTGCGCCAGCCTTGTCATTGCTTATGTGGATATCGCGCCATTCGCATTCCGCGCCGAAGCCAGTGCCCAGCGCCTTTGCCACGGCCTCCTTTGCGGCCCAGCGTCCAGCGCAGGACTGGAAGCGCTGGTTGCCTTCGGGCAATTCGCCAATTTCCTGTTCAGTCAGAAAATGCCGCAGGAATGAATCCCCGTATTTGTCAATGGAGGTCTTCATTCTTTGCACTTCCACTATGTCAATGCCTGTGCCTATTA
>JAFYGL010000489.1 GCA_017543165.1 Victivallales bacterium
CCCGTGGGGGGGTTTGGGGGGCGTTCCTTGGCCCCCTGGCTTGGGCCCCGGGGCGAACGCCGCGGGTAGATGCGCCTCATTGGTGGCTTGCCCACCTCATTCGGCGTCACATTTCAGCAGAAACGCACTTTATTGCCTGCGCAACTTTATTTTTCCAATAAGCAGATTATACTACCCATAATTTTTTACCCAATACTCACTTCAAGGAGAAAAATAATGCGTGTATTGTCTGCCGTCATTTGGCTTGTCTTCGTATGCTGCGCCTATTCACAGGCCTGGTTTGACCATGTTAGACGCCCCAGCAAAATACCGCCAAAGCAACTTGAGCGCCTGGCAGTGGACCTGCGTCTTGCACTAAAAAACAAGCAAAAGCTGGAGGACATAGCAAAACTGGCGCCGCAGGAGGCAATGCCACGTGTGGTATTCATAACCATTGGCGGGGACAAATGGCCTGGCAGGACTTATTACGGCACGGGCGTCTCATTCCAGGCAGCCTTCAGGACCGCAGTTGAAATCCTGCAAGCCAACGAGCCCGTCTTCGCACGTGAGACCGTGAAACTCTGCAAGGCCACAATCGAGGACGCCAAACGCGAAAAGCGCACTGTTTCCCCAGAATGGCAGGAACGAATGCAAAATCCAGACGCATGGGACTGGCTGCGTCTGGATGTGGTGCAGTTCGTGCAGAACGTGCCACAATTCTCACTGCCACGCTCCCATGTGGCCATGACAAGCCTTTGCGGCATCGCGTTCCCACCCTCAATGGGATTCGCCTTCACGCCTGAACAAATAACGGGGCGCTGCCTTCTCAATCCAAACCGCACACTCAATACAGGACAGATTTGCGACATCATCTCCGAGGCATACAACTGGGGCGCACTGAAGGACTGGATGAATCTCACCGCAAAGACTGAAAGCACCTTGCCTATCAGCCTTTTCGAAACAGATACATTCTACGCGGACGCGCAAGGCAGCACCAGGCTTTACAGGGGACACAGGATGCTTTATGACGCCCCCACGCCAGAGCAATGCCTGGACTGGGCAAGCGCCTGCGCAGAAAGGCTGAACCAAATCATACAGCCGAATGGAAAACTGCCAAAGCCATTCCCGATATGGTACTTCTCTGGCAAAAAGGAAACAGAGGACTTCGATGTGAGGCTGGAAACTGCAATCGCGCTCCTCAGGCTGAATGCGGCAAGGCAGAACCCCAATGCACAAAAGGCCGCAATCAATGTACTGCGCCCATTGATACAGGCGCTGGCCGCCGTCGGACCAGGCAAAAGGCAACTGGCAGTGAAGGAAGGCGAGCCACTGCCAGAAACAGCGGCACAGGTTCCCAGAACCATCACCACAGTCAGAACAAATGCATTGCTGGCCCTGGCAATGGATGAAATGGCGAAGCAAGGCCTGCATTATTCGGGCGACACCAGCCGTCCCGCGCCAAAACTTATCTCCGAAAGGCTGGTGGATTATCTTGCTGACCAAGTGGAAAGCGATGGTCTGGTACTGGATTCCCGCTTCCTGCCCAGCGGAAAACTCTTCACAGACGATGATACTTTCGCCTCCATTGAAGACGCGGCCCTCACCGCACTGGCAATACATGGTAAATATCCCGACAAGGCCAAGACCATCATGACGTCGGTGCTTGACAAATGTGACAAGCAGCCCATTGAGACACTGTCGATTTCCCCATGGATACTGGAGGCGCTGCCAGCCGCCAACCAGGAAGACAGGGCACTCACAATGAAAGCCATCCGCTTCGCATACGCGGCCGAGGCATACGACATCACACCACTCTATCCAGACATGTACGGCGCGGTGCGGCTGTCGCCAGGATGTACTTTCACTGCAAGAAGGACCTGGGCACTCGCCGCAATGTCACGCTGGCTCCATGACAATGACAAGGAAGGCCTGGCAACGGAACGCGTCACCAACATGCGCCCAATGCTGATTTTCCATCTTCAGGGATACATAGACAATGCCGCTTCATCCGCCCTGCCCTCGCCTGTGCTTTACAGAGGCCTTTTCAGGGACAATCTGGAGGAATATTCCTTCAACCTCGAGGGACAGGCCTCCCAGATCATGGCACTGGTGGGATTCGCGACAGAACGGGAAAAACTGGCACTTCCCCCCAGAAAATTTGACGTTGCAAAGGCAAGAGCCGCCTCGGACGTGCATCCAGGCGTACTTCAAATCGTCCCTGTATTCACACAGAACGACACTGATTCAGTGGTATCCAGGAATTTCATGGGCACATTCAGCAAGGTGCAGTCCAAGACGGGACGCGTCATGCCCAAGCAATCAAGGAAGAAATAGGATATATGCAAGTGGATTTCCTTTACAAAGGTGCCCGCGTAATCGACCCGATAAACGGCGTGGACGAGATTCGCGACATTGCCGTGCACAATGGAGTATTCGCCAGGGTTGATGAACTAGTTGAGCCAACTGTCGTCGATATGTCAGGCAAAGTGCTGTGCCCTGGCTTTATGGATGTGCATGTGCACCTGAGGGATCCAGGGCAATTGCACAAGGAGACGCTGGAAACTGGCACCGCAGCAGCAGCGGCAGGAGGCTTCACTTCCATCCTGGCAATGCCCAATACAACACCTGCCATGGACACGCCCAAGAGCATCGCGGAACTAATGCAAAGGGCCGCATCCGCGCCAGTGCGGGTTTACCAGTCCGCCTGCCTTACAAAAGGACGGGACGGCCTGGAAATGTCAGACTTGGAGGCATTGGCGAAAGCAGGCGTCCCCGCCTTCTCCGACGACGGAAGCACCCCCCAGCAGGCGGGCCTTATGCGGCAAATCATGGAAAAAGCCGCAAAACTTGGAATACCTGTGATAGACCACTGCGAGGACAAGTCACTTTCCGCTGGCGGCGTGATGCACGCTGGCGAATGTGCAAGGCGCCTGGGATTCAAGGGGCAGCCACGCTCGGCAGAGGAACTCATTGTAGCCAGGGACATCATGCTTGCGGCGGAAACAGGTTGCAGGCTGCATCTACAGCACCTCAGTTCAAAAGGCAGCGTCACCATGCTGCGCAGGGCAAAGGCAATGGGCATCCCCGTTTCTGGCGAGGCAACGCCCCATCACCTGCTGCTGACGGACAAGGCGGTGGAAAACTTCGGTTCAAACGCCAAAATGGCACCGCCATTGCGTGAAGAAGAGGACAGGCAGGCTTTGATTGAGGCAATTTGCGACGGCACGATTTCCATTATCGCCACGGACCATGCGCCACATACGCAGGAAGAGAAGGCCAAAGGCATGGAAAGCGCCC
>JAFYGL010000490.1 GCA_017543165.1 Victivallales bacterium
GGCGCAGCCGCCATGTTGCCAGGAGGGGCCGCCTGCAGGCGTTGCCTCCAGGCGGAGTTGCTTCACGCCGCTGACAATGGCGGACACATCGGCCTGTGGCTCCTTCCATGAGACAACTTGCTCTGCAGGAAGTCGTCCATCGCCAAATACCTTGAATGACACCTTTTCGGATTTGCGCCATGCATCCATAAGTGTCATCTCACGGGCAGGAACCAGCGCGACATTTGATGTGAAGTCCTTGAATGCGCCGTTGAGGTTGTATTCGATTACGCAAGGCGCCCGCATGCCAATGGCGTTGTCGTCTGCCAGTCCATCACCGAAAAAGCCACGCCCCAACGCGATTGCTCCACGCATTTGCTGAATGTTCTCTGGCATAAGCCTGACAAGGGGCAGTTCCTGTGCGTCACAGTCCAAGGCATTTTCCACATCAGGATACTTTTGCGGTGGCGTTTCTTTGCGCAACTTTTCATTGCCCAGGCAATAGACGCCATTTTCGATGGACCAGTCAGTGCCGAACCATCCCACGATAAGCATGGTCTCTGGAGAAACTGAATGCGCGTCATAGACTGCATAGTCAAAGTACTTGGAACTGTCGTGCACGCCCCAGTTGAACCAGTTGCCAAAGCGTCCCCAGCACTGGAATATGGAAGCAGGCGAATTGGCGCTTATCATTGCCACAAGACGCTGGGGGGCATATTCAGTGTTCGGATACAAAATAAACGAGCCCAGGTCTTGGGATTCCAGACTGCCTGGACCATTGTCAGGATCCTCTTCGCGTGCTGGCAAAAGCGAGGTCACGCCCGCCAATGGTATAAAGGAGGCCAGCAGTTCGCTGACCATATTGTCCCTGGCGCCGCCAAACAGAATCAGGTTGTATTTCTGCATATCCTCGGATTTGCAGTCCTTGTCATCCATGATTCGGCAAGGTGCGCCATTGCGTCTTTCCCATTCCTGGACAAATGCCTCGGCCTCGCGCCTCCAGGCGCGAACAGTTTCGCTAGAAGAGGCAGTTGTGCCTACAACAACGGCAAATGGAGTGCGCAATGCATCGTCGATAGGCCCCTCAAGACCTGCCACCTTGGCAAGTTCTGGACGTTTTGCATCCACTGCGTCAAGCCAGCCGTGGATTGGGTCCTTGCGCAAAGTCAGCCAAGTGCCAGCATCAAAATTGCTCCGTAGTTGGAGCACCTTGCCATCCACCTGCAATGTGATTGCGCCATCGCCGCATACGCTGCCTGGCCTGCGAAGCGAGAAGGACAGCAGATTGGAAGTGTGCACGGTGATTTTGCCTGGAGACGCATCCGCCTTGATGAGGCCTGGCTCAAGGGGCTTGGCAAACTGCTCCATGCGCGTCCACCATGCCTTGCCGTGGCGAAGCCTGTCCGCCTTCCAGTAGATGCTTGGGGGCTCTGGATTTCGCTTCCATGAGCATGTCCACGCCAATGCGTCGGCAAGGCTTTCCTTGGGATAGCCGCCATGCCCGCAATTTGGGAATTCCCTGTATTGCACATTGGCGTTGAAACTGCGCAGAAACTCCACCATGCTGCGGGAATGCTGCACAGGAACCACAGTGTCCGCCGAACCTGCCACTATGAAGACTGGCAGCATAAGCAGGTTTTCAGCGCAGTGCCTGGGGCTGTTCCTGTCCTGCAACGCCTTCCTCAGTTTGTCGTTGCGGCCAGGATATTTCCTGTTCCAGCCCCAGCGCAGGGACCATGCCTCGTTGTCGGCGTTTCCGCAGATAGGCATGATTGCGGCGAACTGGTCCGCAAAATGCGTTGCGATGGAGAATGAGCCTGTGCCTCCCATGGATGTGCCAGTGAGGTACACGCGGTCCTCATCTATATTGAAGTCCCGTTTCACTTCCTCAATGGCGGACATGACATCGTCCTCGCCTATCTCCTTGTAGTCCGTGGAGCCGCGTCCCTGGGGTGAAAGGCATATTGCACCAGAATATTGTGGAGCAGGATGCCCCTGGAATTTTCCATACCAGCCATGCCCATGGAGCGACACAATGAGCGGCCACTTTGTCTGCGCATCGTAGTTTTTGGGGACAGAGACCGAATATGTCTGGACCGTGCCGTCTATCGGCGAAATGTATGCCCTGAGCCTGGCGCCTTTTTCCTCAATCAACTCCTCGTCCGTCTCACGCGAGTTAGCCGAGAGGAGGATGTCGTATGTCTCCTTGATGAGCAACCTCTGTGCAGGTGTAAACTT
The DNA here is from genome assembly GCA_017543165.1 of Victivallales bacterium. Next base: position 2,218 of record JAFYGL010000490.1, read on the forward strand.
GCCGTCCTTTGCCTTGAACATGGCATACTTTGCCTTGACCGATAGATTCAATGCAACCCTTGCCTCTTCACCCCCGCCTTTTGCGGCAATGCCCTCTTGCTCAAGAGCCATGCTCTGCAATTCGGACAGCATCCTGCGGGCCTCCCTCTTGGAAACGCTGCAACTATCGGCATCCTTAAGAATAAATACCAGCACGGCTACAATGCCTACCAGCAACGCTGCCAACACGGCAAACCCAAGCATTTTCTGTCCTTTAGTCATTGTTCCTGTTTTATCCACGTTTTTTCGCGCGGCCAAATGGCCGCGCGTCAGTACGCGATGTTTCCATCCGATTTACGCGCGGCCATTGGCCGCGCGTCAGGACGCGATGTTTCCATCCGACCGTTGCTATGCGTTGTATTAGATTTTGTCGTATGTCTGGGCCATTTCGACGAAGCGGCGCAGGTTCTTGCCACCCAGTTCAATTCCCAGAAGTGTGTCCTCAATTCCCTCGAATTCCACAGA
>JAFYGL010000491.1 GCA_017543165.1 Victivallales bacterium
CGCGGTGGAGGTTGCTGAACGCATGGTCTATCAGCGCGCGAAATGGAACATACTTCCAGATGATTTGAGCAAGTTCAAGGGAGGGCTGCCTGCAGTTGATTTCAGCAAGTATGCACGCCATGACCGGGGCAACAGCGGCTTTGCTGCGGGACTTGCCTCAAAGGACTATGACGACAGCGACTGGGATGTCATGCGGGTGCCTGGCTCATGGAAAGTCCAGGGAATAGGCGGCAACGGGGCGGTCTGGCTGCGTTGCACGGTAAGCATTCCCACGGTTCTTGAGAACCAGGAGTTGGAACTGCATCTTGGCGGCGTGGACAAGCATGACACCACGTACTTCAATGGCGTCCAGGTCGGCACCACGGGCAAGGACTTTGAAACTCAATACTGGGATGCGCCTCGTTGCTACAGGGTGCCTGCCGAACTGGTGAAGGGCGGCAAGGCGGTCATTGCCGTGCGCGCCTTCTCCTATTTTTTTGACGGTGCGCTTACTGGCAAGGCGGAGGACTACTGGCTGGGCAAACCTGGCGATGCGACGTGTGTCAAACTACCTGAAATATGGAAGGCGCGCATGGAGTATGAATTCCCCCTGTCCCCCGATATCCGCCAAGTGGGGCATCCGCTGACGGTCGAGTTCACAGTCCCTGAAAGAGTGCACAATCCGCATTTCCTGTTTGACGGCATGGTTCGCCCCATTGTGCCGTATGCCATACGTGGCGCAATCTGGTATCAGGGCGAGAGCGATTCGTTTGAGCGCCAGTACAGGGACTACGAGGTGAAAATGGCGGCGATGATAGACGACTGGCGCTATGTTTGGGGGCAGGGCGACTTCCCGTTCTACATGGTGCAGCTGGCAAATTTCGCCGCCGCTGGCGAGGAGGAATGGCTCACCGTGCAGGATGCGCAGAGGCGCGTGGCGTGTAGATGCAGGAACGCGGGTGTCATTCCAGGCACGGACATTGGCGAGGAGCGCGACATACATCCACATGACAAGCGCAGTTTCGGCTCGCGGCTTGCGGCGATGGCATTGCATGGCACTTATGGGAAGCGTGGCATTGTACCAACTGGACCCATGCTCAAGGATGTCATTGCCCTGGGCGGCAATGAACTGAGGCTGGAATTTGAGTGGGCGCATGGCCTGCACAATGCCAATGGACCAGATGACGTGCTAGAGGGCTTCGAGGTGGCGGACTGGAGCCGAAGCTTGTTCTATCCAGCGAAGGCGCGCATTGAGGGCGAGGCGGTGATACTCTCATCGGACAAGGTGGCCTGTCCCAGGCATGCGCGCTACAACTGGAAATGCTGCCCTAAGACGCATGTCGTGAATGACGCGGGCTTGCCAATGCTGACATTCAATACAAGCAAGCAATAAATTTGAGGAGTTTAATGAAGTTCCATGTCTTGACAATTCTTCTTTTGTGCGCAATTGTGGCATGCGGTGTCGAGCCTGACATACACATCTCGTTCAACAGGGGCTTGCAGGCGGACTTTGGCGGCACTGGAAACACGGGCACTGTGCTGGAGGGATTCCGCGAGCCCATTGGCATGAAGGGCAGCATAATACCAGCGAATGGCTTGAAGGAGGCAGAGTTTCTGGCGCCTGCTCTTGAGGGAAAGGGGCTTCGGATCGGGAAACTGGAGAAAGAGAGGATATACAAGCTTAGATATGCGCCGCTGCCTTCATTGAGCAGATTGGCGGGGACTGTAAGTCTATGGGTGCGCCCTGACGACTGGGAGGGGACGGACAATGAATTCCATGTGTTCTTTGCCGCGGACGGAAAGGGGCAGCGCATCTTCCTGTACAAGACTCCTGACCAGAACATCAAGGCGTATTATGGCAACCTTGCCAATGAGATTCCCCCCACGATTGCCAGTTTCCCTGCCCGCAACTGGAAGAAGGGGAAATGGCATCACCTGTGCCTTGCGTATGATGAGAAGACGCTGGAGCTGCATGTTGACGGCGTGTGCCGTGCACTTGTCCCCATGGTCAAGTTGCTGCCTGCGGACTTCCCTGCGATAGTCTTCGGCGAGCACTGGAAGGGCAATCCTGGTGTCAGCACCATTGACGAAGTGCGCATTTTCAATGGAGTGCGTCTCACTGCCGCCGAGATGCAGGGCGAATATGCGCGGCTTGCGCAAAACGGCATCAGCGGCGCTCCATTGGAATTCTGCGCCGCGCCGCGCACGGCCACCGTCGATGGCGAGATAAAGGCAGGGGAA
>JAFYGL010000492.1 GCA_017543165.1 Victivallales bacterium
ATTGTAATGGGTAGCATCCCCCACCCACCATCCGCTACTAACATAAGCCAGGAAGTTCGGGGTTGCAAGGGGCAAAACAAAGATGTCTTCATTACTACACTTTATATGGAATTTGATAAAAAGTAATAAAAAACTTGTTCCCCATGAGGGTAGCATAAAAACAGGAGTGAAAAATGTGCACAGTAGCGGCATACATAGGCAATGAGCAGGCGGCGCCGATTCTGCTTAGGATGATTGGCAATGAAGAGGGCTATGCGGGAGGGCAGTACACGGGGCTTGCCACAATACACGAAGGCAAGTTGTACTACGCGAAGGTCTGCGGCGATCTGGCGGAGTTGCTGAAGCGCACTAATGCGGCTTCTCTGCCAGGCACGATTGGCATTGCCCACAGCCGCACCCCTGGCATCCCTTCCGACGAGTGGGCGCATCCTTTCATTTCAACTGACGAGAGCGTGGCATACATCGCCAATGGCGCGGCAGGCATTTTTGCGGGAAAACGCGATTTTGCCGAGGTGTACAGGCGCCTGGCCGCCGCAGGGGATGTCTTCCGCACACTGACCGATGACCCGAATGTGAGCAAGGGGTATCCTCGCATACCAGACGGACGCGCCTTGCATACAAGCGACCTGCTGTGCGGAATGATTGCGGAGAACCATCTGCGCAAGGGGATGGACTTGCCCAGCGCGATGGGCGCGGCATATCTTGAGGCACCCTCGGAGGTGGTGGGTCTGAGCATATCGGTCAAGGAGCCTGACACCGTGGCGGCCTGCCGAATAAACATGCCCCTGATGTGGGGGCGCAAAGGCAAGGCCTGCTACCTGGCGACAACTGCCCTCGCGATGGAGGACGAGGATTTGGACAATGTCAGCGCCGTGCCTTCGGTCAGCACCGTATGCATGCGCAGGGGGGAGATTGCCTACAAGCCGATTGGAGGATATTTGGCGCGTATGTGCGCACCGATGCCCTGGGCAAAGGCAATCCGCCGTCTGGACGAGATTATGTCGGACGGCCAGGAGCACCACATTGGCGACATGTACAATGATATCGAGCCGTTCTGGCCAGATGGCAGCATCCAAGAGGCGGCAATGCTGACCTTCCAGTATGTGCATGAGGAAGTCAAGGCAGGCCGCCTCAAGGTGGTCAAACGCACCACCAATGCCAGCCTCCCAGGCGCAATTGCACCCCGCTGGTACTTCCAACGCAAAGACGGGGAGTCTTAACGTAGAGGCGCGGAGTTTTTACAAGAGAGGTAATTTCAAAACATCCAGTGTGAGCGCCGAAGCGGCGCTTACACTGGATGTTTTGAAATTACCTCAAGAGCAGACTATGGCGAGAATATTTGTTTTCATATTGCTGATTGCCGCCAGTTCTCTTGTGGCATTGAGCCCGCTGGACTTAAAGAACGGGGGCTTTGAGCAGGAAGCAAAGGACTGGCGGATAAGCAATGCTGCATGCACTGTTGCAACGGACGCCGCGCATTCTGGCACATACGGCCTCAGGATACAGGACTACAATCCTACAGTGGAAAGCGAAGTGCGCAGCCAGAATATGCAAGTCACCCCTGGCAGGAAATACGCAGTCCGTTTCTGGACACGCTCCAAGGTGGAAAGAACGAACACAATGCTTTGCGTGTTTTACTTTTCTGAAAAGAGTGATATTTTGAATGCAGGAAAACAGAAGAAGCGTTATTTCCACAGGATCAAGGGGACTCGTCAATGGACGGAGAATATTTATATTACAACCGCGCCTAAAAATGCCAAATATGCGTGTGTTTGCATTAAAACAGGCACTGGCAATTTGGGGCGGCTTGACATTGACGATATCGAGGTGCAGGAACTTACCAAGAATGAGGCAAAGAGCATGAAGACGACAACGCAAGACAAGAGCCAGAACCTGCGTTTCCCTGAAATTGAGCAGGAACGGATTCTTGAACTGGAGAGATTTTTGCCTGAAAAGCCCATGGGCGTGGGTGAGCCATGTTCAAAGCGTGACATCTGGGATAAGCTGGCTGGCACAAGGCAGGGCGTTAAGGCCATTGATTCGGCGGCCAAACTACTGAATAAGACATTCCCTGAACTTGCTGATGAACTCTACCTTGAGTTCTCACAAAATGGAAACCGCACAAATTACGAGGCAGTAAACAACAAGCGCATCTCATGGATTGTCCAGCTTGCACTGGCGGAATGCCTTGAAAACA
>JAFYGL010000493.1 GCA_017543165.1 Victivallales bacterium
ACCCAGACAGATACCTGGTGCCAGTAGGCCTCCTTAAACCATAACTTGCGCGGCCATGGCCGCGCGGAGCACCGCGCTAAACAACTGCCCCATGGAAACATCGCGTCCTGACGCGCGGCCAATGGCCGCGCGGAGCACCGCGCTAAACAACTGCCCCATGGAAACATCGCGTCCTGACGCGCGGCCAATGGCCGCGCGGAGCACCGCGCTAAACAACTGCCGCATGGAAATCCACCGTCCTGACGCGCGGCCAATGGCCGCGCGGAGCACCGCGCCCACCAAAAACTCCCCCATACAATAACAGCCATGAAAAGCATCTCCGCCCCGTTTATTCCAGGCAACTACACCTTGGTTGGCGATTTGTGCGCCCCCGTGTGGAAAAAGGCAACAGCCTTCGATGACTTCCAACTGTACATGCACGAAGGCACACCCGTAACCGCCCGCACGGAAATACGCCTGTTCCACAACGGGCATTCCCTTTTCGTGGGCATGAAGTGCCACGAGCCCACAGGAGTCATCCATTCTGGCGCCCTTGGCTTCGCAAACCTTGACAGAATTGAGTTCTTCCTTGGAAGCATGGAGCCCTACCCTTCCTGCATCCAGTACGCAGTCGCCCCTGGCGGAATGCGCTATTCTGGCGATGGCGATGCGGATGCCTGGCGCTCCGCCACAGCCATGCAAAAAGACTCCTGGACTGCCGAGGCCGAGGTACCTTTCACCAAGTTCCACTGCTTCAACATGACATGCCGCTTCAACATCTGCCGCTACAGGGTTGAGGCAGCCGAGCAGCAAGTATGGTCGGAGGTCGGCGCGGATTTTCTCTCCATCGCCCGCTTCGGCGAAATCTGCCTGGATTCATACGACGCAGCCGCCCGCGCAAAATTCAACCACTACGGCAATGAACAACTTGACCGCGAAGCATACGAAAGGCTGAACCAGCGCAACACAGTGCCCAACCACCAGTTGCGCTATGGTCCATGGCTGTATGATCCCGCCTGCGATGCAATGACAGTGGGCTGGTACAATGCAGGTGGCTCGCCCTCAGCGCTGGAATACCGCAAGAAAGGCGAGGAGCAGTTCAAGGTAGCGTATTCACATTACGAGGCAGGCGTGTGGGACAAGGGACGACAGCTGCACAAGGTGCGCCTGACACAGCTGGTGCCAGGCGCCACATACGAATACCGCGTGCGCAACTACCTGCCAGATGCGCAAACATACCATTGCTATCCAGAAGAGGCGCCGCTTTCCTTCACACTGCCCTCACCAGACGCCAAAGAGTGCCGCTTCCTCATATTCACGGACATACACGGGAAGAAATGCAATTTGGAGCAATTCTTAAAAGAAAGCAAGTTGCTTTCAAAATGTGACTTCATTGTGAATATGGGGGACATGATAACCAACAGCAACGGCTGCGTCCCCATTTTCGAGGGCTACCTTGCAGGCGAAACCTTCTTCACATCCAGGCATCCCATGTTCAACCTGCGCGGCAACCATGAATCCCGCGGCATCCTGCCCACCAGCTACCTGGAGTTGTTCGGCCATGAAGGGGGCAAGTCCTATTTCATGTACAATGTAGGCAAGTTGTTCATAATCGGCGTTGACGGCGGCGAGGACTACCTGTGCGACTTCAACATGCCCTACATCCAGGAGCAGAACCAATGGCTGCGCGAGATAATAAAGACCAAGGCATTCCAGACTGCGGAAAAACGGGTGCTACTTACGCACATGCCTCTTTTGCAAAAGCAAAAATACACGCCAGTGGTGCAAATGCTGCTGGACGGCGTTTTCACTGGGGACAAGCCACTTGCCACTATTGACGTAATGCTGTCAGGCCATACCCACCGCGCCTCATACACAGCCCCCAACAAGGACACTTACACCTGCTTCTACCTGGACGGTGAAGCACAGGATGAATGCATACCAGTGCCCTTCCCCATAGTCTGCAACAGCGGGCCAGGCAGCAGGGAGCCAGGCTTCACGGCCTTGTATGTGGAATATGCTGGTGGCAAACTCAGGGTGGACATCATACTGCCAGAGGATGACAAGGTCCTTCGCTCTTTCTGCTTCTGATTTTTAACACGACATGACCAATTAGATGCAGAGAAGCCTAGACGTAAAAGGTGCTAGTCGCTGAACTTGCGGAAGGCCCGCCATACGAAAATCACGCTTCCAATGCTGATGAGAAGCCAGGAAAGCGGGAGTGCCAGCAGAAGCATTTCCATGGTTCTGTGCGTTGGAAAGACAAGCAAAATCCACCCTATCCTGAAGAAGCAGGCACCGAAGAGCACTATGACAAAGGCGGCGGTGGAATGCCCTGAACCGCGCATGATGCCAGTCAGGGAATTCATAAGCCCTGCGGAAAAATAGAATGGCAGCATCACCGCCATTCGCTTCAAGCCCCATTCAATCACGCCAGTCTCCGTCTTGCTGTAGAGAGAAAGCAGTTGCTGCCCGAAACACAGCATGACCATTGAAAGCAGGCCCATGGACACCATTGCCGTGAGGCAGCAATACAGGGTTCCCTTCTTCAGACGCCCGAACTTCTTCCCCCCAACATTCTGGGCGGAAAAGCTGATGCCTGCCTGATGGAAGCCAGAGCCCACCGCGCTCAGCAGATGCTCAAGGGAAAGCGCAGCGATATTGCCCGCCATGGCCAGCGCGCCAAAGGAGTTCATGCAGGTCTGTATCACGATATTGGCAATGTTGAAGCTGAAGCTCTGCAGGCCAGAAGGTATGCCAATGCCCAGCATCCTCCTGAAAATCTGCCAGTTGATGCGCAATTTGTTCAAGGGCAATCCATTGACCTCCTCCATGCGCGCTATCACACACCATACAAGAACCGCCGATATCGCCTTGGATATGACAGTCGCCAGCGCGACGCCATCCACATCACGGTGGAAGCACACCACGAATATCACA
>JAFYGL010000494.1 GCA_017543165.1 Victivallales bacterium
AACTATCATCAAAATGCGCTTCGATATGTTTGCATTGGCTTTGAAAACGTATTTCGCTGTATGTTCATACAGCTCAATCCGTTTTCTTCGCCACTGCAAAACATCTCATTGCGCATTTTGCGCTAGTTTTGAAATTACCTCAATGTTTATAAAAATGTTTTCCAGTGGGATGTTTCCAATGAACTTAAATGTGTGCGCCGTTTTTCGGCGCACACGCAAGTTGTTTTTTGGGTGTGCGCCGAAAAACGGCGCACACGCAGCTTGGATATGATTAGTCCAGCTTGCAGCAGTCCATTGACATGAACTTCTTGGACATGAGTTCGCAGCCGCCCTCGGTGATGATGCAGCCGCGCTCCCAGCGCAGACCGTAGCCGTTTCCAGTGAAGAAGGTGTCGATCTGGTAGGTCATGTTCTTCTTCAGCTTGTAGTTGCTGGTGGTTTCAATCCATGGGCTTTCGGTTTCCATGATGCCGAGGCCGTGGACTGGTCCGTACAGCATATAGTCGCCCCATCCCTGGTCAATGCCCCACTGTGTGTAGGCCTTTGCGATGCTGCCTGCATTTGCGCCTGCCTTCATGAGTTCGAAGGTGTACTTGTGGGCGCGGAGGCCGAATTCAACCAGTGCCAGCTGTTCCTTTGGCAGTTTGCCGAAGTAAACGGGCAGTCCAATTGACGAGCTGTAGCCGCTGACGCGCGCACCGATGTTGAGCTGGATGATTTCGTTCTTCTTGATTTTCGCGTATGTGGGACGGCTGATGCCATTGCTGGTCCTGTCGCCGCCGAAGCAGTAGAGGCTGTGGCCTTCGTATTCGCCGCCGTTGGCGTAGATTTCCCTCTGTGCGATGCCGATGACCTGGAATTCAGTCATGCCTGGCTTGATTTCATCCAGGATGGCCTGGACTGCCTTTTCAGCCACCTTGAATGCCTTGCGGTGACAGGCCAGTTCGTTTTCGCTCTTGTCCCAGCGCAGGGGGCGGAACACTTCGTCTGCCCAGATGATTTCAACGCCAGGAAGCTGCTCTTGGACTGCCTTCAGCGTGGGCAGTGTCATGACTGCTGTGCCAACCAGACCCAGCTTCTTCAACTTCTTCTTGCCCATTGCCATCTTCGCCACGTCTGCGTATGTGGCCAGGGGAATGCCTGGATAGTCGGGCTCTGCGGATTCACGGTAGTTGAGCAGCTGTGCGATATCTGGAACAACACTGCGGCCCTGGGCGTACTTGAGGCTCTCTGGTCCAATCAGAAGCACTGCCTTGCCTTCTGCTGGCACGAACACGCCAGCCTGCTCGAAAGTGGGCCAGTACTCGGTCAGATAGCGAACGTTGGCGAAGTCGGATTCGGTTCCATGAACCAGGCACGCATCCAGACCAGCCGCCTTGATGCGCTTCTGGAATTTTGCAATGCGTTCAAAATACTCGCTTTGTGGGATTGTCGGAATCATTTTTTGCTCCATTTGTTAATGTTTTACTGCTAAACAGCACAAATTGCCGTGAAAACGTGCAAACAATAGCCTGTCAAAGGCTAAAATCAAGTGCATTTCGCGTAAATATGTGGACAGTGGACTGTGGGCTGTGGACTGTTGTGTGCGCGTTTAGCAGCCGATGCCCAAAAGCGGGGCGATGGTATCGCCCCGCACAGAACAGTCCACAGTCCACAGTCCACTAATCACAGACCACAATGACTGGCGGTGCGGTCAGGCCCGAGGGGGCGGCATAGCGTTCCAGCCTGTTGGCCATGGTGTTCCAAATGCGCAGTTTCAGGTTGTGTTTGCCTGCTGGAAGCGTGAATCTGTATGGTGCCAGCGCGAGGCGTTCCGCTGGTGTGTCGTCAACCAGCAGTTCTACCGTGTTTTGGAAGCCAGGCAGTTCCAGACTGCTGTTTTCAGAGAGGGCGATTTCGCCAAGTGAAACGAGTGCTTCGCCTGAATAGAACACCTGCCCCTGCTTTTCCCAGCCGCAATCCAGGGAGAGCTGCGTGCGCCTAGGGCTGAGCGTGTAGCGTACTGCCTCTGGCTCGTAGATTTCCAGAAGATATTCGGTGTGTGCCTTTCTGCTGTAGTCGTTTTGAGTTTCCATTGCGACGTCGAAGTCGCCTTGAAGCAGGGCAGGCGTGGTGAACTCCGCCGCATTCTCCAATGAAATGCAGTTGCTGTTCGCTGCCTTGAGTGCATACCCCATGTATTTGTCCCCGAAAATATCAAGCATGAATGCGGGATGGCAGAGTTTCTTGTTGAAGGAAACTTTGCCTTTATGTCCCGCTGGAAGAAGCAATGACAGTTCCATGCCTGCTGGCGCGGCGAAGTCAATCTGCTTTTCAAAGGGAATGATGTTCTTGTCTTTCCAGACCACATCGTATCTGCCATTGAATGTATGGGTGACTTTGCGCTTTGCGGCCTTCCTGTATGATTCGAAAGGCCCGCCTATAATGGCGATTTCTCCTGGCTCCAACTCGATTTCATAAGTCCTGCCGTTGTAAAGCAAGTTGCCTGACAGAGCCTTTGGCTGCCAGATATTCGCGGCAAGCAGATATTCCTCGCCATTGAGGGAGCGTCTCATGTACGCCAGTTCGCCGCCAGAAAAAGTCACGCATGGCTTGGGCAGCCTGGGCAAAGGCTTCTTCAAGGTATCAACCACATTGGAAATCGGGCCGTCATAGCCTTCGGGCACGATGATGTAGCCTTCCGCCCTGCGGTTCAATTTGTCGCAGAAGTCAAAGAAAGGCTGGCTGTCGGTATTGTTCCATACCTTTCGTGTTGGGTCGATTACGGCGTATTCCGCAACGTACGTGCCTGCCGAGGCGGCCTGGCACCAGCGTGCCAGTGTGTCGTTGAACTGGCGAAGCCCGTATTGCATGGTGGTATGGCTGTATTCGGGAGGCGCGAAGAACTTGATTTTGCCATTGAAGCAGTGATGCACTGCATGGGGCACGATGAAGTTTACGCCCTGGATTATCTGCCATGCGGCAATGCGCTGCAAATCATTGTATGTGGCACCCCAGTTGGTGGCGGCGAACATTTCGCACAGGCAGCGGCTCTTGCCACCCAGCGCTGCTGCGCTGCCTGCGTATTTTGCGCGTATGTCCAGACTTGTGTCGTTCATGCGCGGCGGCGTAAGGTATTCCGTGCCGCCACCCAAGGTGACTTTTGGCATATACATGCGCTTGTCGTAGTGCGTGCCTCCGTCAAGCATGAGAATTTCGTGGTCTGTGCCAGGATAGTCTGAATGGCTCAGCAGCGTCAAGGGCTCGCCTTCCGTGAAAGCGGAACTGCGGCGGCATCTTTCGTAATTGAGAGGACCTGTGTCCGAACTGTGGAAGGAATACAGCACATTGTGGGCCTGGCACCAGGTGTGGTTTGCCGCAAACCATGCCTGGTAAAGTTCGCCGCAAAGCTGCCAGTAGTCTTCCTTGACTTTGGACGGCTCTTGGGCGAACAGTTCTTTCAACCGTGTTTCGATGCGGTAGCCGTGCCTTGAGGCGAACAGGGCGCTGAAGTTGCTGCTCCATGGATAGTATTGGTCCTTGCATTCCCTGGCGTTCTGGGCATTGAAGCGCCTGTTGTCCGCATCGGAGAAGAAGCCAGTAATGCCATTTCCAAAGTACTTGGCAAAGCGCTTGTAGTATTCCTCGTACACGAAGCGGTGGAAATATTCATGGCTTCTGGGCTCCTCGAATGCGGGGAAGCCCCAGGGTACTTCCAGCACTTCCAGGCGTCCTTCCTTGTTTGGTTGGAGGCGCATTTGCTTCAAGGACGGGTCCGCCGCCTCTATGCGGCCTGCTGCGTCGCCTGGCGGATAGTTTAAGACGTCGTTGATCCATAGTTGCAGATTGAGTTTTTTGCAGGCAAGGATGAAGCGCCTGGTTAAATCAAACCACTGCTTTGAAAGGTAGCCTTTTGCATCAAAGCCCAGGGGCGGCTTGTTGAAAAGCACAATTCCGCCATAGCCCAATGCCTTGATGCGCTGCATTGCCTCCTGTATTGCAAGGGGTGTGTATGCCTCTGGTGCTGTAGTGTCCAGAAAATAGAATGGCACTGGTCTGAACTGGTCCAGGTCTGGTGATGACAAGTTGATTTTCTGCATGTTTTTTGTGTGCGCACCTGCGCTCGTATTGCTTGTAAAACTATTCAGTGCTCACCTTGAAGATCCTGTTTTTTTATTCATCCACAGATTACCACAGATTCCCACAGATTATCATTTTTGTGTAATCAGTGAAAATCTGTGGTAATCTGTGGATGAATAAAAAACATGCCTGCCATGATGGGGCTGGATATCTACGGTTGCTTTTGGTTTCTGTGTGTGCTTGTTGGGATTATATTCTTGCTGCCGCCCATTGGGTGTTTTGCCGTATGTCCTCTGTGATTTCATGTTTGAAAAGCAGGAATCTTATGCCGGCTGTTTGCGGGAAGGCGGCTATATGCCTGAGCAGGCTTTCCTTGTTGTCGGCCAGTTTTTCGTATTCGGAAGGTTCAGGTTCCACGATGAGCACAGGAATCTGGTTTGGCTTGTCACCAACACCTACCAGCAGGCTTCTTCTGACACCAGGGAAGGCATTGGCAATTTCTTCGCAGCAAGCGGGGTACAGTGTTTCCCCTGCTGCAGTTTCAAGGGTGCTGGCCTTGCGTCCACAGTACCATATTGTGCCATTTTCGTCCATGCAGCCAAGGTCGCCAGTGGCGGTGTCTGTGAATATCTCGCCTATTCCATTTTGGGCATCGACAATCTTGAGTTTTGCATTTGCCGTGCCAGTCGCGATGGGAAGTCCCTTGCCCATGTTTTCCTTCTGGCGGCACAATTCCAGCATGTCCTCCCCATTTATGGCGGAGACAAAACCAGATTCGGCAAGTGAATAGGCCTGCATGGCGGAGGCCTCGGAGGCAAGTGCGTATGATGCCAAAGCCCTGCAGAGAGTCGATATGGCAGGCGGCCCTAGTATCACGGCTTTTTTCAATCCCAGAAGCCTGCGGTTCTGCTGCCTGCAGCAATCCACCAATTTGTACCATGTATTGGTGTATGCGAAGGCGTATTCTGCTTGTGTTGAAATAGTTGTGTCAAGAATGCTCTGCATGTCCTCGTCCTCGGCAATGACGGTTCTGCCCAGGCATAGTTCCATCAATGTGCATGGCAGGATGCAGGAAAGGTCGGCATTTGTGCTTTGTTTGGGGAACAGTTCCTCCATCGTCTTGAGCCTTTGCTCCATCATTTTGCTTGTCAGCGCCACGCCTTTGGGGTCACCAGTGCTGCCTGCCGTGAAAAGGAGGACCTCCGTGTCGTTTTCACCGAAATCATAAATCGGGTATTCCTCCTGTTTGCATTTCAGTTTTCTGACTGGAATGCCGCCGAACAGCTGGAAACGGCCTATCATTATATTTACATCCACCGTGCCGAAGGCCCGCCCGAAGAAAACTTTTGAAAAGAAGGTGGAGGGTGTGCCGATAAAGGCGGTTGGGGCGCTTTGCATGACGCAGGTCAATGCATACGACCAGCCGCGCCATTGGGGGAGGACAATTGGAACTGCGCCCAGCTTCATGGCCGCAAAGTACAGTGAATACAAATCCAGGGAGGGTTTTGCAATG
>JAFYGL010000045.1 GCA_017543165.1 Victivallales bacterium
CTGGGTGCAGCCACGGTGATCCTGGCAATGGGGCAGGGAAGGCAGGCCGCAGCGCAAATCAATGAACTTCTTGCGAAGAAGTGAAGCATTTTGATGAAAGGCGGCTGCGTGCAATATCCCTGTGACCTGGCGGAAAAGGTCAGGAAGCTTGCCTCTAACTACGAGAAGCGGGAATTCCTGATGGGTGACCCGTCTGTGTTCATGCACAGATATTCCAGCGTTAAGGACAAGGAGATCGTGGCGCTGGTGGCGGCTGCATTAGCTTTCGGCAAGCGCTCCGAGATTCTCTCGCATATAGAGAAATTCCTGTCCTTTATGGGAAATGAGTCTCCTTCCGAGTGGCTCCTAAATGGAAAATACGTGGATTTCCTGCCAGATTCAAAATCTTCCTTCTACCGCATATTCACATACGCCAATCTGCGCTGCATGTGCGATGCTCTGAAGGGAATATTGTCGCAGTTCGGCAGCCTTGGCGCATGTCTTGTGCAGGATTACAGGAATGGTGAATGCCAAAGGCACAAGGGCAGGCTTGCCGTGGTGCTTGCAAGCCATTTTCCCGAAGAATGCTCGCCGCTTATTTCAAAGGGGGAGGACAGCGCCAACAAAAGGCTCAATCTGTTTTTGCGCTGGATGGTCCGCGGAGATTCGCCAGTGGATTTGGGGCTTTGGCGCTGGTATCCGGCAACGGAACTGCTTATGCCTTTGGACACTCATGTGGTGTCGGTCGCGAAGGAATTCGGCTTTCTTTCAGGAAAAGGCGGCGCATCTTTGAGCCAGGCCATAAGACTGACTGAAATAATGAAGACTTTCTTCCCCGATGATCCGCTGAAAGGCGATTTCGCGCTTTTCGGATACGGCATAGAGCAAAGTCAAATGCAGACTGGCAGACATGGCAAGCACTGTGACGAATAGGAAACTAGAGTTGTTTAAATGACAAATCCAGGAGAATGTGAAAAATGATTTATGGTGATGAATTGAAGGCGATGCTTGACGCGCCTGTTCAGATGTTGGACAGGATGGAATATACTGAGGATGGAGCAATTGGACACCGTTTGATTTCCGCAAATGAAATGGTTTTCCAGGGGCATTTTCCTGGAGCTCCTGTGCTTCCAGGCGTGCTGCAGGTCGCTGCAATGGCGCAGATTTCAAAACTTTGCTGGCTAAAGGAGTATCCTGGCGTGCAGCCTTGTCTGCTTGAGCTTTCACGTGTCAAATTCCGCACTCCAGTCACGCCAGGCGCGGCAATGAGGATAGAATGCGCAATTGCTGGCAGGGAGGAAGGCAAAATGAGCTTTCAGGTGAAGAACTTCCTTGGCGAGGATCTGGCCTCGTCTGGAAACATAGTTCTTGGCGCAATGCCTGGAGGCTGGCTTGAGCCACTGGACAATTCAGGCGCGAAAGTGCCCGAGGGCGAATTGCTTTCAAGCATTGAGATAATGAAGCACATTCCGCATAGATTCCCGTTCATGCTCCTTGATGGCGCATACGGAATGGGGACAACTAGCCCTGACACTGGGATGGTCGAATTGTCTGGATACAAGAACATCACCTGCAATGACCCATTGGTGAAAAGCTGCTTCCCCGGCTATTTGCAGGTGGAGGCTGGCGCGCAGCTGGGATGCCTGGCTCTGCTTTCAAAGCCGGAGAACGCAGACAAGCTGGGCTTCTTCATGTCCATTGACGAAGCGCATTTCTACCACGGCGTCACCCCTGGGGACAGGCTGGACATATCAATCTCGATTGAACCGCGCGGCAGATTCGGCATAGCCTCTGGTACTATGAGCGTTGGCGCCACAAAGGTCAGCGAGGC
>JAFYGL010000495.1 GCA_017543165.1 Victivallales bacterium
ATGCTTGTAAAAGAGAACAGTTATATGTACGAGATGATCCGCACGGAATTGACGGACATTCTCGGAGACAACTTCGTGGGTGTGAATGACGCCGAACTTTTTGGCCATTCGGTGGATTACTACTGGATTCCAGAAATGTGGCATGACAGGGGCATGGAGACGCCGAAGCCCGATTTCATCTGCCATCCCTCCACATCGGAGGAAGTGGCGAAAATAATGAAAATCGCCAACCAGTACAAGATTCCCGTGGTTCCATGGGGCGGCGGCTCTGGTTCACAAGGCGGCGCACTGCCAGTCTATGGCGGCATCATCATTGACATGAAGCGCATGAACAAGTACTACGGCGTGGACAAGGAGGCATTGACGGTGCGCTGCCAGACTGGCATAATCGCCAAGCACCTGGAATGGAACTGCAACAAGGAGGGCTACTCCACCATGCACCTGCCAGCCTCCATTTCCTGCGCCACCATTGGCGGCTTCCTGGCACACCGCGGCACTGGCGTTCTTTCCACAAAGTACGGCAAAATCGAGGATATGGTGATGTCTCTGGAAGTGGTCACGCCCACTGGCGAAATCATACGCACCCTGCCTGTGCCGCGACATGCCTCTGGTCCAGACCTGACCATGCTGTTCCTTGGTAGCGAAGGAACTTTGGGCATAATCACCGAGGTGACATTGAAGGTGCACCCGCAGCCCGAGGCCCGCGAATTCCGTGCATACATCTTCAAGGATTTCCACACCGCCATGAGCGCGGGCGCGGAACTTATGCGCAGCCGCCTCCAGCCCTGCGCGATAAGGCTGTATGACGAAACCGAAACCAAGACACATGTGCGCAAGGTGTTCGGCATGGAACTGGAGCAGGGCGCGTATCTTGTGTTTGGCTTTGACGGGCGCAAGGACATCGTGGCATGCCAGATGCGCTATGCCCGTGAGATCATGGAAGACAAATACCACGGCCAGGACCTGGGCAGCAAGGGAGGCGACCTCTGGTGGGAGAACAAGTACAAGTTCTTCTATCCGCCCTTTGCGTTCCATATCCCGCAGGCATTCGGCACATTGGATACAGTTGCCACATTCTCCAATATCGAGAATGTCTATTATGCCATGAAGAAAGCCGTGAACGACAATTTCCCGCAGGCTCGTTTCATAGGGCACTTCTCCCACTGGTACGAATGGGGCTGCATGCTGTATGCCCGCTTCATATTCGAGGAGGCGGCGGTGCCGAAGGACCCAAGGGAGGCGGCGGCCCTGTACAACCGCGTCTGGGACCTGGCGATTCGCGCCGCAATAGCAAATGGCGGCGTCATCAACGAGCATCACGGCGTTGGCCTGAAACTCGGCAGGTACATGAAGGATTTGTACGGCTCAGCAATGCCTGTGCTGGAAGGCATCAAAAAGCAGCTTGACCCCAACAACATAATGAATCCTGGAAAAATGGGCTTTAAAGGAATCTGAGACATGAACATAGACAAATACATCGACAGTATCAAGGCCTGCCGCTTCTGCTTCATGTGCAGGCATCTTTCCGCAATAGGCAATGTGACTTTCACGGAGGCGGACACGCCGCGCGTCCGCGCCTCAATGCTGTATGGCGTGACCATGTATCCCGAACGCCTGGCTAACGAGGACCTCGCCAGGACAATGTACCGTTCCGATTTGAGCGGATGCTGCCGCCGCAACTGTGTCAACCACTATGATGAAGTCGGGCTTACCCTGGCATACAGGGCGGACCTGGTGGTGGCGGGCGCTGTGCCCGCCAACATCAAGGCGATTGCAGATGAACTGAAGAAGTCTCCCGAATGGAAGGTTTCGGGTTCTGGCAAGGTCGCATACGTGGCGGATGCCATTTCCGTTGAAGCAGGCGCGGCGGATGCGTTCCTGAAACTGGCAGGCAAAGTCCAGGTGCTGAAAGGCGGCACTTGCGGCAAGGGGCTGTGGGTGCTGGGCTTCCGCAAGGAGGCAAAGGCTCTGGCCACCAAGTTCGTCAAGGTGCTGGAAGGCACGAAGGCCACGACAATTGTGGTCAGCCATACTGGCATCTACGATTTGCTGGTGAACACGCTGGCGGAAATGGGCTTGAAATTGAAGGCAAAGGTCATGCACAGCACCGAATATCTGGCGGGCGTCAAGACCTCCAGGAAACTGGGCAACTTGTATTACCTGGAGAGTGATTTCCTGCGCAACTACAATGACGACTATGCATTCCCCAAGGCGCTGCTTCGGGCAAATGGCGCCAGGCTCAAGGCATTCGGCACAAATGACGAGGAATCCTATTCTTGCGGCGAAGGTGCCTTGGTGCTGGACAGAATCGAGCCTGAACTGGTGGAAAAACTGGCAAAGTACATTGAGGCACGTGCCGAACATCCCGACAAGGACGTAATTGCAGTCGCCTCGCCATACACAAAAATACAACTGGCAAAATACACTTCACTGAATGTGAAGACCATAGAGGAACTGCTGGCTGAGGCACTGTAGAAGACCAATCCTAATGTCAAAGACGGGTATTTTTATCCACAGATTCTCGCAGATTATCGCAGATTTCATTCTTATAATCTGTGATAATCTGCGAGAATCTGTGGATAAATGATAACCTCTATGAGTTTAGCTTGTACTGGATTTTACTGGGAGATAATGGATTATGGCACTTGTTACAATGGGCGAAATGCTGGCTGATGCGCGCAGGGAGAGGCGCGCGGTCGGCGCCTTCAATGTGGGCAACTATGAGACTGCGCTGGCCCTGGTCAAGGCAGCGGAGGCGGAGAAACTTCCCATCATAATACAGGTATATGACCGCCTGTTCCAGACAGAGAAGGCGGCGGACATGGCGGGCACCCTGATACGCCTGGCGCACCGCTGCAATCAGCCCGTGGCCTTGCATCTTGACCACGGCTCGTCCTTGGAGCATGTGGCGATTGCATTGCACGCGGGATACACGTCGGTCATGTTCGATGGCTCCAGGCTGCCTTACGATGAGAATGTGGCGAAGACTAAATTGTCGGTGGATTTGGCGCATGCGGCTGGCTGCACTGCCGAAGGCGAAATCGGCCATGTTGCGCAAGGGGATGAAACCACACTGACCTCCGTGGAGGAGGCGGTCTCATTTGCGGAGGCGACAAAGGTGGATGCACTGGCTGTCTCCATCGGCACTGCCCATGGCTACTACAAGGCGGAGCCCAAGCTGGATTTGGAGCGCTGCCGCGAAATCGGCGAGGCACTGCCCGAATTGCCGCTGGTGCTGCACGGCGGCTCTGGCACGCCGCTGGAGGCCGTCAGGAAGGCGATTCACTACGGCATGGCGAAAATCAACATCGCAACGGAATATATGGACACCTACCTCAAGAGCGCCAGAGCCGAATTGGAGAAATTGAACGGCAAGTTCACTCCAGTGGACAAATTCTACGACCCAGTGGTGGAGGCCTGCGCTGCACATGCCACAAGATTGCTGCGCTTCTTCGCGGGAAGGTAAGTTCATA
>JAFYGL010000496.1 GCA_017543165.1 Victivallales bacterium
GTCCACTGTCCACTGTCCACTGTCCACTTTTTTACCCCATTCCGCTCCTCTCTCTCCAAGAAATCTTCGCATTTTTTATAGTTTTGTATAATAAAGTAATAGCATTTACTATAAAAATCTACAACTATTGTGAATTCACTATCAGCCATTTTACTTTTGGCAGGCGCACGGCATTTTATGGCTGTCTTTAGACAATTACAAGCATATTCACTCTAACAACGGAGGTAAAAACGATGAAAAACAAGAAACTACACAGTTATCTGAAAGCAGCGCTGCTTTTACTGTTATTTGGCATAAGCGGCACTTATGGAGCGACCTGGTATGTCAGCCAGGAAGGCAATGACGAGAATGACGGCACGAGCTGGGCAAGTGCCCTAGCGAATCCACAAAGCGCCATTGACAGGGCAAGTGCTGGAGACAGCGTGCTAATCGGTGAGGGCACATACCATGCCACACGCATAGTAGAAACCGCCTCGGACACAATATACAGCACATCCTTTGTGCTGAAGGAAGGCGTCTCGCTCCATGGCGGCTACATACCAGGCCAGAATCAAAGAAGCAAAGGCGCATACGCCTGGTCCTTTGGCGGCAGAACCATATTGACTATTGCTGACGGCAGTTCAGGCACTGTGCTCGTCAATGAAGCACCATTCACGAAGGAGACGCTCGTCGATGGCCTCGTTCTGGAAGGAGGCACGGCTTTGGGCGCAGGCGAGGACGGGCTTGGCGGCGGTGCCAGGCTGTCAGGCGCGGTGTCTTTGCGATCCTGCATAATACAGGGCAACGTGGCAGGCAATGGCGGCGGCGTCTATCTTGCCGAAGGCGCCAATTTGAAACATTGCCTAGTGCGTGAGAACTGCGTGCTTGACGAGGGTTGGGGCGGCAACGGAGGCGGCATCTACGCCACCGCCAACACGCAGATTTCCAACTGCCTGGTCACGGGCAATGGCTCTGGCGTACGCAAGGGCGGCGGCATATATGCCACTGGCAATGCACGCATAGACTTCTGCACAATCGTCGCAAATGAGGCCATACGCGAGGGCAGCGGCATATATACGGCTGGCAATGCGGGCACAGTGGCAAGCACAGTAGTCTGGGGCAACAGCGGCAGCGCCTTGCAGGCAAGCATCGCTGGCACCGCAAGCCATTGCGCCATCGAGGGGAACAGTCCCAACGAACGTTGCATCCCTCTTCAGAAAAGCAATGCAGGCATGCATGGAAATGCCTACAACGACAACTGGGTCGGCGGATACTTTCCCTGCTTTTCCTCGCCTGAAAACGGGGACTGGCGCCTTTGCGCTGGCTCATACCTCATCAACAGGGGCGAAGTCTCCAGCGAGGACAGCGATGCCGCTGGCAATGCCAGAATCCTTTGCGGCGCGGCGGACATAGGGGCATTTGAAACGCCCTATCGCGGCAACCTGGCATTGGACTTTGAACTGGAACTGCCCTGCATCTACGGCAATGCCTGCTCAGTTCTGGCAGTGCCAGGTGCATTGACGCCAGCGGAACTCAGCATCACATTCCAGGACGCAGCCTTTGCTGGGGACTGGCAGAACAATGGCTCCGACTGGTCGGTATTGTGGAAGAGCGCAGGCGCTGCATTCCCCACCTTGCAGGCAATTCCAGCAAACACTTCTAACTGGAATGCACTGTCTCTGCAAAGAGAACTGCAGGTCTCACGGCGTCCAATCTACATTTCCGCCGATGACAAGGAATACACATATCTGGAGGAAATGCCGCAATTGACCTGGCGCATCATGGCAGGAAGCCTGGCAGACGGCGATACAATAATCGGCGCCTTGCAATGCGAAAGCAATGCCACTCTTGAAACTGCCTGGCCAATCACAAAAGGCACGCTCTCCATAGACGACGGAGCCAATGGCACGAACTATCATCTCACATTCTACAATGGGGAAATGCTGTGCCACAAGGCCGAGCCAGAACTCGCATTCATGGCAAAAACAGGCACATACAATGGAGGGGCGCAGGCTCTTGAAATCAGCACTGAACCAGCGGGACTTGCCTACACTTGTGAATACAGGGACGAAACTGGCAATCTGCTACCAGGCACCCCCTGCGACGCAGGAAACTACACCGCCACAATAACAATACAGGACCCGCACTACAGCGGAACATACACCAGCCAATTCACCATTGAAAAGGCAACCCTGACTGCACACGCATTGGACGCAAGCAGGCAATACCAGTCCCCAAACGGCGATTTTACAGTGAATGTGACGGGCTTTCTGGGAACCGATGGACCTATTGACATTGAAATGCCTGTCGCAAGCAGCGCCGCGGGATACGATGCCTCGGCTGGCGAATATCCAATAACAGTCTCAGGCGGCAGCGCAAGAAACTACAATTTCCAGTATGTCAACGGCACGCTAACTGTCACCAAGGCAGATGTAAATGCAGAGGTGGAGGACAGTGCACTTGTATTTGGCGACGCAGTGGAAGAAGCGCCAATCACGGGACATGCCTCCCATTCAGGCAATGGGACAGCAGTGCCTGGCACATTCAGCTGGGTGAACGATGGCAGGCTGCTCAACGCAGGCGACAACGAAGTCGCCTGGATTTTCATCCCAGACAATGCCCAGAACTACAAGGGTTCATCGGGCACGGCAATCATCCTTGTTGCACAGCAGGTGCTTCAAATCAAGGCGGATGACATTGCAGTCGCATACGGCGACGAAGAGAGTGAACTAACCTACACCGTGACACCGAACAACAGTGGCCTTGTGGCAAGTGGAACGCTGGTGCGCGAGCAGGGAAACAACGCTGGCACCTACGCAATCAAGCTGGGAAGCCTGGATTTCGGTCCCAATTACCTCATTGACTTCACTGAAGGCAGCTACACCATATTGCCAAGGCAAATCATGGTGAAAATCAATAATATCCAAAAGGAATATGGCGA
>JAFYGL010000497.1 GCA_017543165.1 Victivallales bacterium
AGT
Organism: Victivallales bacterium; assembly: GCA_017543165.1. Next base: position 4 of record JAFYGL010000497.1, read on the forward strand.
CCACAGTCCACAGTCCACAGTTCCCAGATGGTTATCCTTGCCACAGGATGTGCGCACCCCACAATGGCACGATGGTGTTTGCGCCGATGGCGTTTAGTTTGTTTGCGGCGGCTAGGCCGTCCTTGTATGTCCAGCGCCATTGCTCTTTTGCATGATGGAATTCCTGCAAGTGGCTTATGAGCACGGTATTGCTTTTGACTGTGGTGGTGTATGCCTCCACCACATCCAGCCCCACGTATGGGTGTACGATGTGGAATGTGATTTCCTCCGATTCATGGCGGAGTTGCTTTGGATTGCATGAATCGCCGCTGGTGTAGATTACGCAGGGCGCTGTGTCATTGTGGCAGATGATTTCGAATGGCGTCACAAAGCCTGGCAGGTGCGGGTTGTGGTCGCTTTGGTAGCAGTGGAGTGTAAGTTTACCGATTTCGACTGTGCGCTGGCTTGCGCGTGTATAAGCATCGTATGAGGGGAAGAAGTTGCTGTATATCTTCTTGCCTGCCTTGTTCATGGCGGTGAGGTATTTGAGCGTGTAATGGTCCGAATGGTTGTGCGTCACCAGGCAGAAGTCCAGATACGGCACCAGTCGTTCGGCCTGGCGGTGGTGAATGTCAATGCCGAAGCATTGCGTGGGCGTCTTGACCACGTAGCCCAGGTTGTACAGGTGCATCAGCAGTACCTTGCCTTCGGGGACCTGCTCATTTGCGGCTGAATCCAGCACCTTCTCGAATGCGGCGTCGTAATAGTAGAATACGGGCAGGCGAGCGTAAATTGCATCGAGTTCTTCCTGTGAATAATCCAGGCCGCGCAGATAGAAACTTGCGTAGTCCTCGGGAGTCACGGCATCCATAGCCGCCTGCATGAGGGGCAGTTCTGTTCCGTTCTGGAGTGCTTGCACATCCATGTTTGCCAACAGCACTTGCGCCGCTGCCTTGACTTCGTCCAATGTGGCTTGCTTGTTCATATAAAGACCTTTGGTTAACCTTTTTTCAAATGGGAGCCATACTTTAAAGACAAAAGTCAAATCTTCCAGTAGAGAGTTGTTTGTAATCGAAACTGAAGGTATTAAATTTAGGCGAAAATGTCGTTTGATTTAAATCTTGCACAATAAAAGGAGCAGAAAATGAAAACATCTTGCAAAGGAGCAAAAAGAGAGTTCACACTAATTGAATTGCTGGTTGTCATAGCGATAATCGCCATATTGGCGGCCATGCTGCTGCCTGCCTTGAGCAAGGCGCGGGCGAAGGCGCGGGCGATACGCTGCCTTTCCAACCTGAAGCAAGGCATATTGGCCATGCAATTGTATGCAGAGGACTATGACCAATACTATCTCAAGACTTATTCAGCCAAGGGGGGCAGCTGGTCAAACAGGCTTGTCACCGGCAAGTTCATTGACAGCACCAAGGCACTTTGCTGCGATGCGGAAATACCTGAGGCGCATAACAGTGGAAACAGCCTTGGCATTGGCCTGAACTACATGACTTTCGGATTGACGGATACATCGGCGCCAACCAATCCGCGCCGCCTGCCTGAATTCGAGCCATTCGGCAACAATTCCAACCTTATTGTGCTTTGCGACGTGCCATACGCCAATGGCTCGAATGTGAACGGCTACTATGGCCATGTGAAGCAGGGTGTATATGAACTTAATCAAGCCGCATACCACACCATAAGCTACAGGCATTCCATTTCCACCAACTGCGCGTTCCTGGATGGCCATGCGGGCAATTTGAAATATCCAGAGATAAGGAACAAGAAATACTGGAACCCGATTCAGAGCAACGACGAACTCGTGGAAAACAGCGGCACATACTAATTTGGAGGAATGATGAAAACACGTTTATTATTGCTGTCTGTTGTTGTGTCCCTGGTTTGCCTGGCCGCGCCCAAGCCAGTTGCCGAATATGACTTCGAGGACAATGCGGGCAATGGCATTTTGAAGGGCAAGGCCCGCTACGAGGCGGGACGCAAGGGAAAGGCCGTGGTGCTTGGCGATGCGCAAATATCCATCCCATGCCCGAAAGGCGTGACTCCTGGCGAGGGCAGCATCACAGTATGGGTGAAGTCCTTGAACTGGGATACCGAGGCAAACGAATTCGTCACATTCATACAAAGCATGGCACCTGACAAGACTGGCCGCCTGATGCTTTACAAGTACACAAAGGCCAGTGGGCTGGGATTGACATTCTGGTTCGGGCGCCTGGACGGTGCGGCTGGGCAGCGTCCCAACCGCTATGCCAACCAGAAGAGCTACAAGCTGGTGAAGGGAAACTGGCAGCGTGTTGGCATAAGCTGGAGCAGTAAGACGAAGCTTATCACGCTGAATGTGGATGGAGTGCAGGTCGCCAGCAACCAGTACATACCAGAGATGCAATTTTCGGCATTTGGTGATTTCCTGCTGAATCCGCCTGCGTTCAGGCCTGCAAACCGTTCCTACGAGACTGCATTCGACATGCTGCGCTTCTATGACAAGGCATTGAGCGAGGAGGAAATGAACGGCACATACGAGGCGGAGCGTTCTGATGTGGCTGCGGAAGTGCCGATAAAACTGCTTAAAAGCACGGTTCTCACAGTGCCGAAATTGCGCAAGGCCCCAAAACTGGACGGCAGCTACGAGGCCCCTGAATGGGCTGGCGCGGCCAGGGGTGGCGGTTTTTCCTCGCTGAACAACCCATGCCTGGACATGCGTCCGTCGGTGGACGCATTCATGGGGCACGATGGCAAGAAGATCTATTTTTGCTTTGTTGGCAAGATACCTGGCGGCACCCAGCTTGCGGCGACTGTCAGGGAACGGGACAAGGCGGTCTATTCGGACGATGCATACGAGGTACATCTGCGCACGCCTGAAATGCAAAGCGGATATTACCAGGGCATATTCAATTCCATCGATGCCATCTACGACGCAAAGACAGGCGACAGCGCCTGGAATGGGAAATGGGAACTCAAGAACGGCATCTACGAGGGGCAGTGGATATGCGAACTGGCAATCCCCGTAAGCGAACTCAATACGACTTTCAGCGAAGACAAGATGTGGAAATTCAACATCTGCCGTGACAGGCAGATGGGCGCGTTCATACAGTTTTCATGCCTGTCCCCTGCGTCAATGCCATTCTTCGCCCATTATGGCGACCTTTTCTTTACTGAAAGCGGGTGCTATGGCCGCATTGAAATTGATTACGATGCGCTCTTTGACAGAAGACTGAATCTGGTATTCACCGCGGGAAACTGCGGCAACAAGGCGCGGAAAATCAGCCTTCTCTGCGAAAAGTACGACTATACAGGCGCCTTGCTGGACAGCCGCGAAATGGCAGGGGAGCTTGCCGCCGGCGGAACAAAGGACTTCGAGTGGAAGGAACCCCTGGCTGGATTTCGCTCAGGTTACCTGAGGCTGACCGCAAAGGACGAGGCAGGCAAGGTCTTTCACAGGCAGGATTTCCCCTTGGTGTTCAAGGACGAGGTGTCTGTCCGCAAGGAAACAGACATAGAGGCGGCGACATTGACCTGCGAGGTGGATATGAAAAGCCACTACAAGCTGTCCAATGCTGAAGGCGTGAAGGCAACGCTCATTCCAAAAGAGGGCAAGCCCGTTGAAATCAGCCTGGCAGGCAAGCCCAATGCAAAGGGCGTCTTTGATTTGTCATCAATAAAAGAAGGTGACTGCATTTTGCAAATTGTCTTTTATGATAAAGAAAACAAAGAGGTGTTTCGTGTAAACCAGGAATACAAGCATATAGGCCGTCCCCGCTGGCTGACAGAGAAGCCAGGCGAGAACGCAGGCGTAATCTGGCCTTATACCCCGATACAGAAGAAGGGCGACACATTGTCTGTCTGGGGGCGTGAGCATGCGTTTGGCGCGGCCTCATTGCTGCCGCAGCAGATAGTTTCCCAGGGAAGCAAGTTGTTTGCGTCGGCGCCAGTGCTGAAGGGCAGGCTTGACGGCAAGGATTTTGTATTCAAGGATTTCCGCTTCAAGGATTTGACGGGCAGCGCGTCTCTAGTGAGCCGCGGCATAAGCGCCTCAGCTGGCAAGTTGAAGTTGAATGGCGTGCTCACGTTGGAGTATGATGGCTTCCTCTGGTACGAGTTTGACATTGAGGGCGCTGGCAAGCTGGAAGAACTGTCCCTGGAGATGGTTTTGCCTGAGGAAATTGCCCAGTTCTACAATGCGCACTATTTCTCCCGCGAGAACTATGTGGGCGCGTTGAAGGAAGGGCTGAATCTAAAGAGGATACCCTCGGTTTGGCTGGGCAATCTGGATGTGGGGCTGACATTCTGCACGGAAAGTTTCCAGCATTGGCACAATGCCGACGAGGCAAATGTCTTTGAAATCAAGCGGCAGGGCAAGAATGTCAAGTGGATAGCGCATCTAGTGGATGCCAAGGTACAACTTTCGGCAGGGAAGCCCCTGCATTATGAATACGGCATTGAGGCGAACCCTGTCAAGCCCACACCCGCCAATTTCCGCAGTTGGAGAGTTGGCCCCTTCAAGCCCTACAACATAGCCCATCCATGGTATTTCCCATTCAAGGAATTAAAGAAATACCCCGAAAACGGCATTCTTGTCCCAGAGCATACCTCCATGGAGCTTTTCAGAAAATATGTGGATGACTTCCGCAAGCAAGGCAGGGAACTGACGCTGTACCTCAATCCATTCCTGGCGGCGGCCCGTTCCACGGAGTACCAGGTGTTCCGAAAGCAGTGGCGCAATCCATACAACGTGTATCCACAGTGCCCAGCCTCCAGTTTCACCGACTATACCGTGTGGCAAGTGAACGAATGCATCCAGAAAGGCGCGCTTCAATGCGTCTATGTGGACAGCCTCGGAGCCGTCAACTGCGCCAACCCCCTCCATGGATGCGGGTATTTGGACGCCCAAGGCAAGCAACATCTCACCTGGCCCATCCGCCCGATGC
>JAFYGL010000498.1 GCA_017543165.1 Victivallales bacterium
CTTCTTATCCTTTTTGCCGTTAGTTGCGTCCTTCTTCGGCTTCTTCCGCTTATCCACCTTCTGGCTGGAGGCTCCTTGCTTCCCGCCACCTTGCCGCGCACCTTGTTTGTTGCGTTTTGTGCAGGAAAACACTAGCAGCAACCCAAGCAGCACGACAAATATGTTTTTGAATGAGCGTGACATTAGTCTGATGAAGAATAATCCGGATTTGTAACAAACCTCAGCACTAGCCGAGGAGTGACATAATAGCTCACCTTGTATCCAAGTTCCCTGAGATTGCGCCGCAACTGCACCGAGGCCTCAATTGAATCAGGCATTATGCCCAGGCTGCAGAAATATCTGGAGCTTGGGAAACCAGAAAGCAGACTCTGTGTTTCAGCAACTGTAAGTTCCTTTCCTATTGGGTGCCCATTGATTGGCGTAAGGAGAATGGTCCTGTCGTCTTTAGTCACCTTCAACTGGTCCTGCATATTCAATTCCGTGTCAATTCTGTAGAATGTGTTTTTAGTTATGAAAACCCAAACTGGCGTCTTGAAGGTGCTTTCGTTGCGGGCGAAATTTATGCTTTTCTCCTTTGTGTTTTTCAGCGTCTGCTCCTGGATTGCAATTCTTGCCTTAAGCAGGTCGTTCTCCCCTTCGCCGCGGACAAGCATGTTTTTTGCCTTTTCCAATTCAATTTCATTCTCCTGCGTTTCCTTGGCAAGGCGTTTTTCCTCGTTGCTGAACCTTAATGAATTTTCCTTGTTCGTGCGTTGAAGCTGCTCAAGAACATGGCGTTTCTGCTTGAGTTCCATTTCCTTCAACTTGTTCTCAAGATACTTCTGCCTTGCCTCGTCATCAGCCTGCTCTGGGACCTCGTCGATTTTGCAATCCCGCTGCAATCTGGCTATTTCCTCCTCAAGCCGTGCAGTCTCCTGGCGAATCCGTTGCAATTCCTCTGGGTCAATTTCCTTGCCAGCGTTGTCGTTCACCAGCTTGTTGCTCAGGCACAACAGCAATGCCAGGCTCAATGTAATGAACATGACGCCGCCAAAGGTGTTGCACATAGTGTCCAGCAAAAGTTCAAGACTGTCTGGAAGAGAATTCCTCGCGCTCATAGGCAATCCTCCTCCTCGTATATCGGCTCCTCGCCTATGCTGTGCTTCAGTTTTTCACTGGAATACCGCTGCAGAAAATGAAAATACGCGCCCGAACTGGGCTTTGCCAGAAATACAATGTAGTACATCGACGGCGGCAAAGTCGAAAGATATGACACCACATTCTTCGCCATGTCAGTCAGTATCGGCGATTCTGGACGGAATTCCTTGACTTCACCAGACTGAAATACGCTGACTCTCACCAGCGTCCTGGAACATTCCACCAGAACAGGCTTTTTATCCGTACCGCTGGAAAAACTTATCTTCACCCCCTTTCTCTTCTTGTCCAATGCCTCGTTTACCTTTCCCAGTTTTTCCTCAAGCAACTTGTTTTCCTTCGCTATTTTCTCAGCCCTGGCACTGATTTCAGCCTTCTTCCGCTGCTTCTCCTTAAGCATCTCAGCACGCCTGGACTGCTCCCTCAACTTCTCATCCAATTTGCCCTGCTCATTTTCCGCCATGGACAAGGCCTGCTCAATCTTCTCCAGTTCCTCCTTGAGGGCTTTCTCATTCATCCTGAGAATCTCGGCATCATACTTGAATGATGACATGCTGGCCTCCTGCAGCCTGGCAATGTCCGCCTCCAATTCCTTCTTGCGCTTCTCAGCGGCATTCCTGATTTGCCTGGCCAGCTCCATCTCCTGAGCCAAAGGCGACGCCTCTGCCTGCTTCTGCCTGGAGTTTATGAGCTCCAGTGCAAGAAGCAGCACAACAGTCAGCATAATCCCAGTCAAGGACGTTATTATGTCCTGGAACGAGAAAAGTGATATTGGTGATTCGCTGTTCTTGAACATCAGCCCAATACGTCATCCTTGATGTCAATGATTTTCAGTTTGGATATGACATTGTCATAGCAATAGGAAGAACATTCATCCAGAAATGCCTCCTCCTTGCGGATAAGCAAGGTCATCAGCAACTGAATTATCAATGCCGCCACCAGGGCAATCAATGTGGTCTCAAAGGCGACAGCCAATCCTCCAGTGACACCGCCAAGCGCCTCCTTGAGCACCTCTATGTCCGCACCCTGGGAGACAACCGCGCCAAAGCCGCCCACGGCCGAGGACAAGCCCAATACAGTGCCAATGAAGCCCGTCACTGGAATGGCCCATATAAGTCCCTTGGGCAGGGTATATGTGCTTTCGGTGTACTTCTCGTCCGCAATCGCCAGATCACCCAGCACGGAGGACACATCGGACACCCGCCCCATGTTCTTCAGATTGGACAAGGCCTTCCGTATGCGGTTTATCACAACAAAGCCCTCTGGCTTGTATATCCTCAAATCAATCTGGCGCAGCAGCTCCACGGAATTCTCAGGTGAAAGCAGGAAGCCATGCTCGTCAGGCACCACAGAAAATGACAGTGCCTTCCGCTGCACCTGCAACTTGCGCCACTTGATCAAAAGGAAGGCCAGGCACCATAAGGCAAGAAACACCGTGTAATACGGAATGGTGCTGCGGTTCGCCTCGCCGCCATGGAAGAACATGTCAATCATCTGCATGTTCTGAAGCCTCCAGAACGGGAACAAAATCCCGTAGAAGACCAGCGTGAACACTATGCCAATGGCAAAGGCAAACCACGCATTAACGCCAGTGAACTTCTCCGCGGGTAGCCCCCATTTCGCCTCTGGATCCAATTTCTTCCAGTTCAATTCGTATGCCTGCATTTTGTTCCTTCCTTGCAAGAACGTAATTATTTCCAACTGTGGACTGCGTTCAGTGCAGGGCGATACCATCGCCCCGCTTTCTGGGCTGTGGCTGATAAACGCGATGTTCCCATACGCTGTTGTCAGGCGCGGTTCTCCGCGCGGCCAGTTGGCCGCGCGTCAGGACGCGATGTTCCCATACGGCTGTTGTCAGGCGCGGTTCTCCGCGCACAGTCCACAGTCCACA
>JAFYGL010000004.1 GCA_017543165.1 Victivallales bacterium
ATCTTTTTATTGTCGCTGATTGCGGGCTTGTGCCCGGCGCAGAATCTGGTTTCCCATGGCGATTTCGAGGCGGCAGTCCCCGTGTTGTCAAAAATATACAAGTACAGGGGGCGGCTGACCTTCATCAAGGAGGAGATTGGCGACAATCATTGCGCAAAGGTGGAAATAGTCAATTTCCTCAAGGACAGGGACGGCATTGAGACCGCCGCGGCCAATATCCTGGTGCCAATAAGCAATGTCAAGGCAGGAAAGACCTACTGTTTTTCCTTTGAGGCGACAGGCTCTGCTCCACGTTTCTTGCTTTTGGTAAAGCAGAAGGATGTGGACCTGAAAGTTACAATGCCACCGAAAATCAAAAAGGGCACGTACATAGAACTCACGCCTGATTGGAAGGAGTACACGGGGACTTTTGTAGCCAAAAACGATGGCGATTGTGTTATGAATATTTCACTTTGGCATAGCACGCGCTATGGTAAGTTGTTCTACTCAATCGGCGATTACGCGCTGGTTGACAACATAGAAGTGTTTGAAAAGAAAAAATGAGGAGTGTTTTATGCGTTGGAATGAAATGACGGCACGTGAAATCGTGGAGGCCAGGGAAAAGTGCGGCGGCGTCTGCGTTGTGCCAATGGGCTGCATAGAGAGGCATGGCGACCACCTGCCAGTGGGCATCGACTACATGAAGGCGTGGCATTTCGTGGACAGGGCGGCTGAACTGGAGCCCTTCATGGTGTTCCCTGGCTGGTATCTGGGCAGCCTCAGCGACTGCACCTTCGCCCCTGGGACAATTGCATTCCCCCTGGAAATCTGCGTAAACGCACTGGAGGCGCTCTGCTCTGAAATCGCCCGCAACGGATTCAAGAAGATACTTCTGATAAACTCCCACGGCGGCAATGACCCTATGATACAGTACTTCTTGCAGCGTTTCTGCGAGAAGGACAGGGACTACATGGTATATTATCCCTCACATTCCTTCTACATCAGCAAGGGCATGGTCGAGGCAAGGAAGAAACTGGATGCGGAGACAAATTCCACCAGCGGGCATGCTGGCGGCTATGAGACTGCCGTGTCATTGCACCTCTTCCCCCAGTGCGTGAACATGGGCATGCAGCTGCCACGTGAGGTCGGCATTTCCGACAAGCGTTCCGAATACATGCTGAACGCGGGCCTCAAGGTGCCCACATGGTGGTTTGCCGCCCATCCGCACCACTGCGGCGGCTACGGCAACAACTGCACTGCCGAGCACGGCAAGGAAATCGTGGAGGCCGCCGCAAGGGACATTGCTGAATACGTGCGTGTCATCAAGGCCGACAACACCACAATGGAAATCTACCGCGAATTCCGCGAAAGAACAAGAAACCCACAACTGTAATCAGAGCAAATGAAAATACGTTGCATCCATTTTGACATGAAGTCCATGTTCCCAAAGGTGGATTTCCTCCTGGGAATGCTGGACAATCTGGCGGAAATGGGATACACCCATATCCTGCTGGAGTTTGAGGACAAATTCCCGTTTGAATCATATCCCGACGCAGTGCGTAACACTGCCTATACCAAGGATGACTTCAGGCGCGTGGCGGAAAAATGCCACCAACTGGGAATGGGAGTGATTCCGCTGCTCCAAAGCATCGGGCATCTGCATTATTTCCTGAAGGAACCCGCCTACCGCAAGTGGAGCGAAAACGGAAACATCTACCAGTGGTGCCTCTCACAGCGTGAAACTTATGATATCTGGACCGCGATGACAGACGAGATTCTGGACATATTCCCAGACTGCGTGTATTTCCATATCGGGGCGGACGAGATGAGCTTCAAGTCACCTTGCCCCCTGTGTGCGGGAAAAGACCAGTTCCAGTTGTTTGTGGCACGCGTTAACGAGTGCGCTGACTACATTATCGCCAAGGGCAAGCAGCCTCTTGTTTGGGATGATGTGTTCAGAAAGCATGAGTTTTCTGAATCAGGTGATTTGCTGTCCAAGGTGATTCCTTGCGTGTGGCAGTATCGTGAGATTAACAAGGACATCATCAAAAGATACGCCGAGGCAGGAATACGCTATTGGGCTGCTTCTCGCATACAGAGCAATGAGCACCGCTATGCTGGCATGGGAAAGCAGCGTCCGCATTTGCAGAATGCAGATGACTGGGCTGATATCCAGGCTGAATTCCCAGCGGAAGGCCATATCGGCACGCTGTGGGGACGCATCCAGAGCCTGGACCCCATTAACTCCACGCTCCCCCAGGGAATGTATGTGGCTGCATATCTGGCGGAAAGTCTGCTGCACGGCAAGATTAAGGACCGCCATGCCTTCAACCGCGACTTCGCCAAAAACTTCTTTGGTTTGCCGGAATTGGACATGGACATCATCTCCTACGGCTTCGGAAACGAGCCTGCCATTGTGAAGAAGGAACTGGAAAAGCATCTGGGAAAAGCG
>JAFYGL010000499.1 GCA_017543165.1 Victivallales bacterium
ACGCGATGTTTCCATGCGGCGGTTGCCGTGCGTGCTTTTCCGCGCGGCCACTGGCCGCGCGTCAGGGCGCGATGTCTCCATGCGGCGCTTGCCGTGCGTGTCTAGACCACCCCATTCTATGTTTTTATCTTAAAGTAAATTACCTCATCTGCCTGTTCGCCAGAAGCGTGGCATAAGCACGACGAACACGGTATAGAGCTCAAGACGGCCTGCAATCATTATGAAGGCAAGCAGTAATTTCGCAGGAGGCGACATCCAGTTGTAAGTGCAGGACGGCCCCACATTGCCCAATCCAGGCCCCACGTTGCTGATTGCTGAAAGCGTTGCGCTGAATGCCGTGTCCAAATCCATGCTGCAAAAGAATGGCAGCACCAGCGTGCCGATAATGATTGTGCAGACATATATGACCAGGAAGGCCATGGTCTGGTGCACCACCGTCATTTCCAGGCGTTCGCCGTTCAGCCGTACATCAGGCACAAGGTGCGGGAATATCTTCCTGCGCACCTCCCCTTTTGTCTGCTTGATAAGGACCAGGAACCTTGCAAATTTCAAGCCGCCGCCAGTTGAGCCTGCGCATCCACCCAGGAGCATGAGCATGATAATGATTCCTGGCAGTCCCGAGAGGTTCCATGTCAGGTAGTCCGATGTTGCAAAACCAGTGGTGCTCATAGTGGAGACGACCTGGAAAGCGGCCGTTCGCAGATATGCCTCTATCTGGTGCCAGGTGCATGAGGAGCTTGCCATTGGGAGGCCAGCCGTGCTGGTCACATTGAAGGCATGCCTGTACATCATGCTAGCAAATATCACAGAGACCAGCACCACTGTCAAAGTGAAGGCTGTGCATTCCTCGTCCTTGTGGAATGAGCATTCGCCTTTCATGAGCAGCTTCAATGGCAGCGCGAAGTTGATGGCGCTGGCAAACATGAAGAATGTGCAGGCCCATTGCAGCGCAGGCTGGGCATAATAGCCAATGCTGGCTGAATGTGTCGAGAATCCGCCTGTAGCCACTGTGGCAAAGGCATGGCAGAAGGCCTCGAACCAGCTTTTCATGCCCAGGAAATAGTATGTCACCACCATGACCATTGTGAGGAACACATAATACGACACCAGGAGCCAGGCCGTGTTTTTGACACGGGCTGTCATCTGGTCGTTTGCGCTTTTCAGGCCAGGCACCTCCGCCTGGAAAAGCTGTTTTCGCCCACCCAGGGATGGCAGCAGCAGCAAGGCAAACATGACGAATCCGATGCCCCCAAGCCAGTTCAGCAGGCTACGCCAATATAGGATGGACTTTGGCAGCCCCTCTATGCCGTCCGCCAGAATGCCAGCGGCCCTGAGCGACATATTCTTGTCCACGATGCTGGCGCCAGTAGTGCTGAAGCCAGATGCCGTCTCGAAAATTGCGTCATACCAATGGAAGCCGCTGCAGAGCACAAAGGGCAGTGCGCCGCACAGGACTGCGGCCAGCCATGCCAGAAGCACGGAGGCGAATCCCTCCCGCAAGGCGGAATGTGTCGTGGCGCTTTCTTTTCGCAGCAAGGAAAGCAATATGCCAATGATGCTTATTAGCAGGCAGCAGGCCGCGCTTATGGACAGGGACTTTATGATGTGCTGCCCGTCATTGTAGTAGAAAGCAATTGGAATGGCAGTCAGCATGGCAACGCCGATTACCAGCAGCAGCACTGACCCCATGTAGATGATATTGCGGTATTTCATAGGTCCGCCTTCACTTTGCGTATCACCGCAGTGTCCGCGATTACTACCAGTGTGTCGTTGGGATGCAGGATTGTGCCGCCAGTTGGCGCGATTACATAGTCCTCGCGGATAATGAGCGCCAGCAGCAATCCAGCGGGGAATGCGCAGTCAATTATGGATTTTCCAACATAGTCGGATTTTGACGTCAGGTGCAGTTCCACCAGTCTTGCGTTCAACTTCTGCAATTCGGAATCCACCCGCACTGTTTCCCCTTCCATGAGCCTGAATATTGCGTTTGCGGAAATCTGCGTTGAATTGAACCAGCACCCCTTTGTCTCCAGGGCCGGCAGGATGCCGATGTACTCTGGCTTTCCCGTCAATGCGATTGTTTTCTTGGAGCCGATTCTGGAGGCAAGAAGGCAGGCAAGAATGTTGTTCTCGTCCTTTTCAGTCATTGCCACGAATGCATCGCAGCTTGAAACATCTGCTTCATCCAAAATGCTCGTGTTTGTGGGGTCTCC
>JAFYGL010000046.1 GCA_017543165.1 Victivallales bacterium
CAGCGTGTTGTAGCCATTGGCTGCCAGGAAGTCAATGTACTCCCGTATGAACGACATTGGCTCGTACTGGCGGTTCAAATCAATCTGCGCTGCACGAATTAGATAGTTTGCTGACATTGCTTTCCCTCGACTTTAATATTCCTAGATCAAAATCAATATTTGGGTTAATATGTTGTTATGGGCTGAATATTCAAATTATAATTCGTTTGATAATGCCCAATTCTTTATTATTACTATTGCTTTTTGTTAACGCCATGTTCCCAAGGGGAATATGGCATAATTTTAAGAATGTGCAGATGCAAGGAATTATCTGCAATATCGTTTATATTAGCGAGCATATTCATTTTTGAAACAGGAGAGTAAATCATGTTCAGACAAGAAGACGAGAGGGGCTTTGGCCTGTATCCGTGCGACGAGGCACTTGTGCCTAAATATGAATTGCCGAACCCATTGCTGAAGCCAGATGGCGCCAGGGTGACAACGGCGCAGGAGTGGATGAACAGCCAGCGGATGCGAATATTGGACATTTTCAAGGAATACGAATACGGCGAAGTGCTTCCTTTCCCGCAGAAACTCTGGTTCGAGGAACTGTCCCGCAAGGATGATGCGCTGGATGGCATCGCAATCCGCAAGGAAATACGCATACACGCGGCTTCCGCCAACGGCAGAAGCAAAGAATTTGATATGCTGCTGTACATGCCAAAGGACGCGGAGCAGCACCCCGTCCCCGCATTCCTGGGGCTGAATTTCAAGGGCAACCACGCCACCACTTTTGAGCCCGATGTGCGCCCAACTGGCCTGGACATCTTAAACAACTTGCCTCAAGACGAGGTGGAGAGCCATCGCGGCTGCCAGGAAAGGCGCTGGTGCTTCAAGGAAACCGTCCAGCGCGGATATGCCTCCGCCACAATCTGCTATAATGATATTTTCAGGGACAAAACTGGCTACGCGCAGGACAGTGTATTCAGGCTGTTCTATGATGTGGTGGACATGGAGGCCGTTGGTGAAAAATACACGCCTATCGGCGCCTGGGCATGGGGATTGAGCAGGGGCTTGGACTGCCTTTCATCCCAGGCAGGCATTCAGCCTGACAGGGTTGCCGTGCATGGTCATTCACGCCTGGGAAAGACCTCGCTTTGGGCTGGGGCGGTTGACACGCGCTTCGCAATGGTCATATCCAATTGCTCTGGCTGCTGCGGAGGCGCCTTGCACAGGAGAAAATACGGCGAGAACCTTTCGCAGCATTTCCAGTCGCATCTGAACCATGAGGTCCCATGCTGGTTTGTGAACAAATTGGACGACTTCATCTGGCGTGAAGAGGACCTTCCCTTCGACCAGCATGAATTGCTGGCGCTGGCGGCGCCGCGCCCCCTTGCCATCGCCACAGCCACAGAAGACCAGCACGCAGACCCGAAAGGGGAATTCCTTGCGGCTGTCGCCGCCTCGGAGGTATATGGCCTTTTCGGCTCATGCGGCCTGCCCGCCACCGAAATGCCCGCTCCAGACATAAATGTCACTGGTGACATTTCCTACCACTGCCGCACAGGCAAGCATGACCAGACCTGGCAGGACTGGGCGCACTATCTGGATTTGGCGGACATGTACCTGGCAGGCCGCAAATCTTGAAAATCACCGATAATGTTTACTTGTTGATGTTGAAATGAGAAGAATGAAATTGTTTTTAGCTGTTTTGTTTATGTCTGTTGTTGTTTGCGCGGAGAGCATTTCCTGGAAGGTCTATTTCTACAATGAGGCCAATGACCGCAACTTTGCGGTTTACCAGCCTGAGAATGGCACGATTTCATTGCCTGACGGCAAGGTGGTGCGCGGTGTGGAGTGCAAATTCGTGGGCGATGCGCTGGACCTTGATGCAATTGCACCTGACGGAACCAACAGGGCCGTGCTGGAAGGCGTGTTCAAATGCGACAAGGCGCGTTCCACTTGGTTGGGTATTGGATGCAAGGTGTTCTCTGTGGATTTGAACGGCAGCAACATCTATGAATTCCTCAAGAAGGGACTGGGAAACGACTATGAGCCAGTCACAAGCAACGACCACATCTTCCCCGCAAAGTTCGCAAAGGGCGGAAACCGCATCGTTATCCAGACTTATAGGACAAACTGGATGCTGGATTTCTGCTACGGCGTGGAGCAGCGGGCGAAATGGAGGCTTTGCTTCAAGGAGCAGGTGGACTACAGGCCAACCAAGGCGAAATTGGCCCATCCAGCACTGTTCACCCGCCCGGAAAATGGCGGGGTAATGGTCACATTCATCACGGAAAGCCCCGTGCCAGCAGGCATTGACTATCGCAAACTCGGTGACAAGGATTGGACCAGGGCCTGGGATCTGGCGGGCAATGTTGTGCTGCGCGAGGCATCCCGTGTGCACAGGATACAACTTGAGGATTTTCTGCCTGAGACAGATTATGAATACCGCATTGTCATGCTGGAGCCGCCTGCTGGCCTTGATGGCGCCAGGAGGGCACTTTGGTTCAAGCGCAAGTACAAGGAGGTCTATTCACCTGTGAAGGTCTTCAGGAACGGTGACCGCAGGAATTTCAGTTTCATCCTTTTTGGGGATACGCAGCTTTCATTGTCCAATGGTTGCAAGACTGTCGCCCAGCGCGAGGCGATACTTGATGCAATGCGTGCTTCTACCCAGTACAAGACTGCCGATTTCATCGTGCATGTGGGAGATGTGACCAGTTACAGCCACAACATCGAGAAGGAGATGTTCACGGAATTCTTCGATGGCTTTGCACCAAAGGGCAATGAGCCCGACCGCGCTTGGGTTTACTTGCGCGGAAACCACGAGACCAATGGCCTGGGCTCCGAGGAATGGTTTGATTTCTTCGCCCCTGAAGGCAAAGGCAACTTCTACTCGTTCATGCGCGGAAATGTGTTTTTCATTGTGCTGGATTGCGGCGACTTTCCAGAGGACCCAACCCGCTGCGAAAATGGCCCGCTTATCTTCAGAAAGGAATTGATGCGCAGGCAGGAGAAATGGTTGCAGGCACTCAAGGAGACGCCAGATTTCCGCAATGCAAAGTTCCGCGTAATCCTTTGCCATACGGAGCCTATGCTGGCGCAGGATTCAATATCAAAGGACATTCTGCGCATAACACGCCCGCTTCTTGACGAAGGCAAGATACAACTGTGGCTCGCTGGACACGTGCATTATTATTGGCGCATGAACAAGGGAAGCAGCAAGTTGCTGACCATGTTCGACTGCAAGAAAAAGCCTGCAATGCCCAAATCACCTGTGACATTCGTCACCGTCGATGGCCCCAAGTCAAGTTCCAGGAAACCAGATCTGAGCTATCTGTATGTGAAGGCCAGTGATGACAGCCTGTCCATTGAGGCATACGATGAAAATGGCGTCCCGCTGGATGCCTTCAAGGTCAACCAGAATGGCGATGTCTTTGACGAAAACAGCAACCCCGCGCTGAAGCAAATCCAGTTCTGATTTCGCAAGGGAATGGCGCAGATGTTTTAACGCAGAGGCGCGGAGGTGCAGAGGCGCAGAGATTTTTATAGGAGGCTATGTTTCCTATGAGTTTTTAAGGGACGGAAGGGACGAAAGGGACGAAAGGGACGAAAGGGACGGAAGGGACAAGTTTTCCTTGCAGTTGCCTAATTGTTTCTTGGTCTCTTTAGTCATTAAGTCTCTTCCGTCCCTTAAGTCGCTTTGGTCCCTTAAGTCGCTTTGGTCCCTTAAGTCTCTTTGGTCCCTTCGTCTCTTTGGTCCCTTCGTCTCTTTGGTCCCTGAAAAACTACCTCATGGAGAACAGAGCATTGGAGGAACAAATTGTTTAGGAAAGTTGAAAAAGTTCATAGACTTTCCTATAAAAAACTACAACATAAGTGAATCTGCAG
>JAFYGL010000500.1 GCA_017543165.1 Victivallales bacterium
ATAGGCAGGCAAGCAACTATGTTCTTGCAAATCTGGACGCCCAGTTGTGCAGAAACATTTGCGTATGCCCGCATATCGAGCTACCTTCATCCTGATGCGCGGCCAATGGCCGCGCAGAGAAGCCCGCCTAACTACAGCCGCGCAGAACTGTCCACTGTCCACTATGGCTTTACCGTAAACGAAACGACGCTGGCCTCCAGTGAGCCGTCATTGGAAATTGCGCAGACCTTGTGGGAGCCAACGGCAAACTGCAATGCCTGGTTCTCCTTAACTGCGCCCACATAAATGCCGTCCACATACCACAGTGCGCTGGCATTTGCCTTCAAGGGGATGCTTGCTCCTCCCTCCTGGGCTACATAATCCGCCTCCAGCGGCGAGACAATCTTGATTTGCGTGCGTCTCATTTCGCCGCATTTCTTGCATTCTGGCAGGGCGAAGCCAGGCAATGTCCAGCCCTCGACGGTATTCTGGCACTTTGCACTTGGGCTTAGGCCGCTTTCCCTGCAAAGCCTGCTTTGCGCAAGGCAAGTCTCTGGTTCCTCCCATTGTGGCGATTTGTTCACATACAGCGAGGACATGATGCGCCCTGCGCAAGGGGCCGCCACCTTCCCACCCACCAGATATGACGATGCCTTGGGCATCTTGTTGCCAATCCATACGCCCACCGCATAGTCTGGTGTATAGGCAATGCACCAGGCATCCCGCAGACCATTGGAAGTACCTGTCTTCCAGGCTATGTCCTTGGTGGTGCATGGTATCTGGTAAATGCGCAGCATCCTTGACACCATAAGCGCGCAGGACTTTGAAAACACCTGCTGCCCTCGCGCCTCGGTGCCCTCCTGAAGGAAACTTGCCTTCTTGTATTCGCCGCCCCTTGCCAAAGCGGCATACGCATCGGTCAGCTGCCAAAGCGTATGACCAGCAGTGCCCAGGGCTATGGTAAGTCCTTTTTCCCTGCTTATATTTTCACGCAGTCTGGCATCATCGGAAATCAATCCCAGTTTTGAGAACGTGTCCAGAGTACGTTCCGTTCCCAATTGCGCCAGAAGGCGCAGCACAGGCGTGTTTAGGGAACGCCCCAAGGCATATTTCGCCTTGATGTCGCCAGCAAATGTGCCGTCATAATTGCCTGGCGAGTATGCGCCGAAACTCAAGGGCGCGTCGATGAGCAATGTGTCCTCGGCAATCATGCCACCGTCTATGGCCTCGGCATAAATGAATGGCTTCAGCGTGGAGCCTGCGCTGCGCCTGCAAACAGCGGCATTGATTTGCCCCGTATGCATCTCATGGAAGTCCAGAGTGCCCACCATTGCCAGTATCTTGTTCTTCTTCACATCAATCACAACGGCGGCGCCATCCTTGGCATTGGGTATCATGGCACATTCCTGCTTAAACATGCCCCGCACCGCCTTCTGAATGCCCATGTCCAGAGAAGTACGCACTTCATAGCAGTCCCTCCCCGCCTCGCGCCTGGCAAATCTCAGGTACATTTCCCGTTCAGGCCTGTTGTTTCTGGTGTAATGGGACTGCTCCTTGAAGTCACGGTAGTACAATGGTGCACTGTATAATTCCTCCAGGCTTGCCCCTTTTAGTTTGCCAGCCTTCTGCATTCTTAAAAGCACATTATACTGCCTGCGCTTTGCAACTTCAGGATGCAAATTGGGCCTGTATCCATTAGGTCTTTGGGGAAGTCCCGCCAGCAATGCGGCCTCAGGTATGCTAAGTTCCGCAGCCGTCTTGTCAAAATAGAATCTTGCAGCGGCCTGTATGCCGTATATCTTGCCGCCGAAAGGCAGCCTGTTCACATATTCCTCCAGGATTTGCTCCTTGGTATATATGCCCTCCAGATACCGCGCCATGCAGCCCTGCTGCACTTTGTTCCACAGTGTTTTCTTGTGCCCTGCGTCGGGCAAGGACACCAGTTGCATGGTTATGGTCGAGGCGCCAGAATGCTTGCGCAGATGCAGGACATTGCTGAAGAATGCCCTGGCTATCGCGGTATAGGAGACGCCACCGTGCCGCCAGAAGCCCTCGTCCTCAATGGCGATGATGGCATCAATGAAGGCTGGCGACACCTGGCTTAACGGCACTGGCTCCCTGTTCTGGAAATCAAAGGTGCGCTCAATATGAATTACATTGCCGTCCCTGTCCAGAAACTGCCGTATCGGCGTCTGCTTTTCCAGGCGTGCCATGGGGTTGAAAAGCAGATATGGCAGCACAATCCAGACGCCCAGCGCCACCAGCAGCACCAATCCCAGCACACCCACCAGGCACAACAATGCCTTTTTACAAATGGTTCCGTCTATCGTCATTGAAAACAAGGCTTCGCAAACTGTCCAATACCCTCTTTTAGGCATAGTTTTATATATCCACAGATTTCCACAGATTATCACTGATTATCTTTTCGTTCTCTAACTGAAATCAGTGAAAATCTGTGGAAATCTGTGGATAAATAAAATAGCCAGGCCTTTATGGTAAGTGCTGGATAGTTGCAAAGTATTCCACTATTCCAGGCTCATTACTCCGTGATTTCAATGACGCCCTTTGTCGCAAAGGAGCCATTCACATCTGGATTGTACATGTCATCCACGGATGTGCCAGGTATCTTGTATTTGCCAGGAATGACTGCCCTGATGTTGTAGCTCACATTGCAGCCGCCTGCCTCGTCCCCGAAGAACAGCAGGTACCTGTCCTCCAGCATTTCAATATGCTGTGCCTCGTACTTGGAGTTCTCGCCCAGGATCACATTCGCCCTGGTGGCCAAGGCCTGGTTCTCAATTTCAAAGCCGCCTGGCAGCAAGTCCAGCAGCACGCCGTTGCCGATTCTGCCATTGTGCCTGATTTTGAGCTGCACGGTAAGCAAATCGCCGCATTTTGCCTTGGTCACCAGATTGCCGTCACTGTCACGATATTCCTTGTGTATTGTGATGCTACCGCTGCTGGCAGGCTCCTTCGCTATGCCACGCAATCTTGCGCTGATGTAAAGCGGCCCTGGCCCGTGGTTGACTATTCTGTCGCAGCCCTTCAATGCCTGGCTGCCTTCCAGTTTCGCCCTGGTGGATTTTCCATTGGCGAACACCTCGATTTCAGTTGGCTGCGGCTCATTGTGCACGCCATACGCGGCAAGACCGTATGTAACCCATGCGTTTGTGCCCGTGACGCCCCAGCCGCTGCCATCCTTGCGACCGCTTTTAGCCAGTTCCAATGCCAGTTTTGCATTGGCAGGATTGTCAGGCACTATCTCCATTGCAATGGACAGCACGAATGCCTTTCTCATGGCAGGATTGCCGAAATACCAGCTCACATTGCTGTCATTCCACGCCAGTTTCTCCATTGCCTCATTCAAGGCGGGCAGCGCCTGCTTCGCATAGCCCAGTTTAAACAGCGCAGCCGCATACATGAACTTCGCCATGCCGCCCAGTTGCTTCTCGTACTCCAGTTTCTGCAACATCACGCTGGCCTTGCTCTTGTTGCCCAAAAGCGCCAGTACATAGCCATTGTATGCCTGCTGGAAATCCGAATCGACCCTGTCAAAACGCCTCAGCAGGAAATCCAACGTGTTCTTGCGGGCATTCTCGGTAAACAGAGGCGAGTTGGCCAAAGCCAGGAAGTGCGCAGCAAATGTGCTGACCTCATACCAGATTGAATTGGAATCAACCCAACTGGCAAAGCCATTGCCGCCGCGCTGCATTGCCAGCACACGCCGCACGCCCAGTTCCACCTTGCCCTTGCCAGAGGCGGCCAGTGCCTCGTTGATGATGCCAGCCTTCAGCATCTTGTCCGTCGCCAGGAAGGGGAATGCGCAGGATGTAGTCTGCTCCAGGCATCCGTATGGATATTGGTTCAGCCATTCCAATGCCTCGGCGGCGGCGATTGACACGGATGACGCCGCGCTCACCCTGCTGTCCAGTACCTTCTCATTTGCTCCAGCGAGGGCTTGTATTCCTCGCCGGGCTTCAGCACCACAAAGTCAGTCGCAGTGCTGGCTGGGATTGCAGGACGCACATTCACATAATCACGCTGCTCGACTTTGGTGCCGCCCATCTCAAGTGTGTAGTTTATCTCCTGGGCGCCCCCGCCATCCACCTTGAAAGGCAGATATGCCACGGAACTGCCGCCACGTTTCACCTTTATCTTTTTGGTGACTTTGCCATTTGGAGAAATGCCCTTGCCGCAAGTCACAGTCAGCACCGCCTCTTCATTGTCGTATTCGTGGTTCACCACCTTGAAAATGCCCTGGAACGCATCGCCAGGCGCGGCAATGGCAGGAAGCACCGCACTTACATCCGCCTTGCGCCTCACCTTCAACTCCCTGTCAATGGAGCCCACCTTGCCGCCGCAGGCCGCCACTGCCATTAGACGCATCGCGCCAAAATGCTGCGGCACCGTCATTCTAAGAGAAACCGCGCCATTGACAATGTCCGCCGCAGGCAACACCACGATTGCATTGCCTTTGTTCTTGATGTCCTCCATGCGCAGGCCGCCAAACGCGCCGTCACCGCCAATCTTTCGAGGTGCCTTCATGCCAGCCTTGGGAAAGATTCTGGAATAGATGTCGTAAGTCTGGAAATCGCAGTAGTATTTTCCATGCAGGAAGCCGAATATGTCAGGCGTCTTGTAGTCGGTCAATGCCAGTATTCCTTCATCCACAGCGAAGAACTGCACCGTGCCATTCAGTGGCTTGCCTTCCAAGTCCAGCGCCTTCAGCGCCACCTCGATTTCCTTGCCTGGCTCGGCGATTTCTGGGGCCTGTATTTCCAGTTTAGCCTTGCGCGAGGCCTGGTCTATCGGCAGCCTCAACAATGCATACGAACGGCTCATGTCGTCATTCTCGGTCTTTCCAGACGTCAGCAACGACAATTCCACAAAATAACTGTCGCCCACCACATGCGCGGGTATCGGCAGTTTGAAACTGTTCTTGCCAGGCACAGTGTCAATTGCCCTGACATCCTCCAGCCTGCTTTCGCCAGCGGCGATGAGCAGGCTGCCCTTGGCGGCGTCAAAACTCAGGGTGGCCGTTGCGCCAGGCGTGTATTTCTCCGCATCGGATGACACAGTCAGCACCGCTGGATTCGAACTGCGGGAACTGCCTCCATCTCCCCACCAGTGGTAGAAATCAAGCACACTCTTTCCCACTTTCAGCCGATAATGGCCATAATCCAGTTCCTTTATGGTCAGCACAGTTCCATTGGACGCAACAGCAACGGCATCCAATTTTCTTTCGCTGACCACTTCCTCACGCCACTGCCTCTTTCTTACGCCGCCGTCCTCAATCAAGGCATATTTCCACTCCAATTTCACGAGAGAGGCCTCTGCCGTGACTTTGTCCTCCGCCTTCAGATCCTCCTTGTTGAAAGTCAGCAGGCGGCATTCTATTTCCACATCCCTGTCCTTGTCAGCGGCTTTCTTAAGGCCGACATACACGCGCTTGGGACTGTAGAGAAAGTCTGTCGATGCGGATATGGCACGTTCCCCTCTTTCCCTTGCGGTGGCAATCACACGCAATTTAACAGGGGTATCCAGACTGCGGTTGGCGTTTTCCACGGCACGGCGTATGTTTGGCACCTGAAAAACCTCGTCATTCAACTTCTGATATTCGTCTTCCCAAATCGTGCCCAACTCCACGACGCCAGTGTCGCGCGCCAAGCCTCCAACTGAATAATCCTTCCAATGACGGGGATAATGGCTGCCGACCAGGAACATGTTCATCCTCATGGAGCCGCCTTCCAGTTCCTTCCCGAAATAATACTTTCCGCTGACCTTCAATTCAGCCACCTCGTCTTCCTGGAGCACCTCCTTTGTGGAAGACAACTTCAATTTGATTCTGTCAGGCGTGAAGGCGCCTACGTAAATCCCATGGGAATCCCATTCCTTTTCGCCTGGAATGCCGCATTTCACAACATAGTCCTCTCCGCGTGCATCGCTGTTGAGCTGGAACGAGGCGGAGCCAAAGCCTTCCTTGTTAGTGTCTATCATCTTCCTGCCGACTATGCGCCCCTCGGCATCCGACAGGCTAATCTCGCAGCGCAGCGCACACCCCACAAAGCCTTCCTTCGTGTTGCGGCGGACAAATACCGAGGCCTCCACCACCTCGCCTGGCCTGTATATGCCGCGCTCGGTGTAGATGAATGCCCTCATTTCCTCAAAATCGCGCCCCTCGTTGCCGAACTCCGCATTGGAGAGTTCGCTGTTTCCATTCAAGGCAAGATATGTGACATCGCCCTCCTTCTCGGCGACAACAAAGATGTTTCCTGTGGCCTTGCGGGCATCCACCTTGGAATAGTCCAGCAGCGCCGTGCCGTCCTGCCCAGTCATCCCCTCGGCCAGCAATACGCGGTTGTTTGTATAGGCGCGCACCTTGCAATTTTCCACGCCCTTCTGATTATCCAGGCTGCGCACAAATACCGCCAGGCTTTTCCCGTGCGGTGCCTCAGTCACGGATATTCCAAGGTCGCTTAACACCATCTCCAGCTCCTGGTTTCCGCCAAAATAATATGGCAAATCATCATAATTGCTGCTTGACCTGTGGTCCAGCCTTATCATGTACAGACCAGGCTTGAGTTCCTTCAGCATGTCGCCAATATCCAGCGCAAGTCTCTGCTTTCTCTTCATGCAGGACGGCACGTCGTATGCCTTCTCCGCCATTTTTATCATTATCTCCTCGGCGGTCTCGGAATATCTTCTGGCGCTCATCACGCCTGCCACGTCCATATTCTCACGTGGCACGCGCCATATTGTCACGTTCACCTTGTCAAGCCTGTACGCATCCAGCGCAATAGTGCATTTGCGCCCGCTGCCCGCGCCTATCGGATAGTATCTGCCTTCATCAGTAAAGGAAAGCACAGGGTCGCCGCCACTGGTCTTTGCCACGAAAGACATATCCTCCTCGGTTTTGCCGTACCTGGTCAAAGTGCCTTTTGGCATGAAAATCAAATATTCCTTCGCGGCCTCAAACAGGCCCTTAAATTCCATGGAGCCGTCACGCACGATTATCTTGTCCAGCTGCAATGGTTCGGGCTGTATCTTTATTGCGTCAAGAACCTCCTTGAAATTGCTCTCCACAATGTTTTTAAGCCTGAGCGTAATTGACTTGCAATAGGGGATGCCCTCCTCGTCATAGTCCACTTCTGAATAGCAGCCCTCAAACTTCAAGACTGGCCTGCTGTCTTCCGCCTTGGAACTGTCCTCGCCAAGGCCTGGAAAAGGAAGCGTGTTCAATTGAAGCCCCAACCTTTCTGGAGCAAGCTCTTTCACAGAAGCGGTCTTTGGCGATTTCTTGCTCCCCTCCGCAGGCGCATCCGCCTTCTCCGTCTTTGTGGACAACTCCCCCAGCAATTGCCTCTGGTACAAATTGCAGGCAATAGACACGCCCAATAAAACTACCAACACGCCTACAACACCATACAAGACCAGCTTCTTACTCATTTTCCCTTTTTCCTCCTTGATATTGACATGCTACAACAAAAACCTTCATAAAAGATAACGCCAACAATAATC
>JAFYGL010000501.1 GCA_017543165.1 Victivallales bacterium
ATTGTCTTCTTCTCCACGATGTTGGTTATGGACTGCCTCTTGAAGTGGTATTCCGCCGCATTCGTGGTGCTTGGCAGGCACACGCCGCCGTATGTCCGTATCAGTTCGCCGCTCTTCTCCATCGTGGTGAAGTAGCGGCGCACCGTCGCCTCGGAGGCATTCAACTCCGACACCACGTCCGCAATGCTCAGCCTGCCTCGCTTGCAGAGAAGCGATAGTATCTTGTCCCTGTTTTTTTCGCACTTTCCCATTATATGCACCCACCATTTTGCGCAGTATTCGTTTTTTCGGCGCAAATTATACCATATTTTTGAACCCTTGTCAATAGGTAAAATGTAATATTTTGATTATTTTTCTTTTGAAACAATCATTTTTGCCATGGAAATAGGCGTTTTTAAGGCCGTAAAACAAGGAAAATGTAATATTTCAATCATTTTTTGCGCATAAGTGGCTTGAAACAGCCGTGTTTTGTGGTATTGTTTCGCATGTTCTTTTTTTCAGGAACGAAAGGGACGAAAGGGACTAAAGGGACGAAAGGGACTAAAGGGACTAAAGGGACTAAAGGGACTAAAGGGACTAAAGGGACTAAAGGGACATTATCTTCGTCCCTGGCAAATAGCACTCAATCTTATTCATAAATTATATAGGAGTTGACTCATGCAGGAATTGAAGTTGAAGAGCGTATCCCTTTCATTAAAGGATATGCTGGGCGAGGAATACATTTCCTCTGTTTGCGCGGCGGCATCCGCCATTGGCATTGGCAAGGAAAGCGACCTGGAGGCAAAGGCGTCCAGAAGGGTGGATTTTTACCCCGAGCAGTTCGCAACGCATCTTGACGGGCTTGTGGAAAAACTGGGCGAGAAGGTGTGCCAGCCATTCACCCATAGTTGCCCTGGTGCGGGAACCGCCGCGTTCACAGCTGCATTGCACGCCACGTCAGCACCCATGGCAACCCTGGGTTTCCTGCGCATCGGCGAGGACGGGCGCCTTTATTTCATCGGCAAAAGCGAGCATTACCAGGCCAGCCTGGGCCACGGTTTCCCTGGATATGAACTGCTCCATCTGGCAAGCGAGATAGGCATCAGCAATATTACACACAACAATACCCGCGGCCACGTGACCCGTTTGCTGGAGCGTGAACTGGTGCGTATTGCAAATGGCATTGCCTGTGGTGACGAGGCGGCTGTGGACGCAGCCATTGCCTCCAAGGAGCCGCACGTGCTGAACAGGGTGATCAACCTGGAGACTGGCAGCCTGGCATGCGAGGCCGCGTTCAAGATGATGCTGGCGCGCTTCTACAAGTTGCAGCCGCATTTCGAGCCTCCCGTGCACAGTGGCTGCACACCTGTGTTCCTGGTCATGGGCGACTACCGCAATGGCCGCGAGGCAAACTACCATGGCACCACCATTTTCACCCAGATGCTGCGCGGAATGTGGGGCGAGATGTACGCGGGCATGGAGGCGGCTGGCCTCATCAAGGCAGTGGGCGTGCCTATCAACGACTTCGAGGGCTTCAAGGCCGCCGTGGAGAAATACGACAATGGCAAGACCAGAATCGCTGGCTTCATACACGAACTCATCCTTATGAATTATGGCGCCATTAAACTGCACAAGGACTATCTCCAGAAGTGCTATGAACTTTGCCACAGCCGCAACATACCATGCTTTGTGGACGAGATTCAGAGCTGCATGTGGTCGCCTGAACTGTTCCTATATAAGGAATATGGGCTGAAGCCTGACTTTGTCTCAGTGGGCAAGGGCTTCCCTGGCGGCATGTACCCCGCCAGCAGAATCATTACAACGGCGGAAATGGACAATTTGAACCTGTTCGGCGCACTGGTCACCAACGGCCAGGAGGAAATCGCCAGCCTGGCAAACCTTATCACCATTCGCTTTGCGGAGGCAAATGCGGATTACATACGCGAGATAGGCACGCAATGGCAGGCTGCGCTGGCGGAAATCGCAGAGCGTCATTCCGCATTCGTGCGCGGCGTGGAAGGGCAGGGACTGCTTTCCGCGCTGGTGTTCAAGGAGACAGAAAAGGCTGTCGCCTTCTGCAAGAAGATGTCCCAGGATTACTGCATCGACGTGAGCGCACAGACATACAAGGCGGACTGCCCGCCAGCAGCCCTTATGAAGCCGCCGCTGATTACCAGCGTGAAGGTGCTTGATATCGTCAAGAACGCAATTGACAAGGCATTGAGCGCACTGGAGGGCTGATTATGCTTGCTAATGACAATGACAGGCTCATCTACGAGGAAGAACTTGCACCCAGGCTTCCCGACAAGATTTTCGACGCGCACGTGCACATCTGGAGCAAGGAGGATTTTCCCGCAGACTTCCATTTTTCAGAAAAAAGCTGCAACAACCGCTTTGGCGGCGATTTCACGCTGCCAATGTGGCGCAGCATAGTGGCGGAACTGCTGCCGCGGCAGGAATGCCACCTAAACTGCTTCGGCATGCCACATGACGCGGCGGACAGAGGCAAGGTGCCAGAAGGCGCATTGCCAGGCGACTTCATCAATGTGCTGATTTCCCCCGCCGACCCCGCCGAACTGGTGGAGGAGCGCATAGTTCGCTCTGGCGCCACTGGCGTCAAGCCATATTTGAACTATGGCGCCGCCTTCTACCACAAGCCTGCCAATGACGTGGAAGTCAAGGACATGCTTACACCTTCGCAACTGGCCATGCTGGACAGGCGGAAACTCGCCGTGACTTTGCACATCCCCCGCTCGGGCCGTTTTGCAGACAAGCTCAACCAGCGCCAGATGATTGAACTGTGCGACAAGTATCCGAATATTCGCTTTATCTTCGCCCACATAGGACGCGCCTATTTCATGAAGAACATCTACGAATCAAACCTGGACGAATTCGTGAAGTATCCCAACGCCTACTTTGACACGGCTATGATCAACCACGAAGGCATTTTGAAATATACCTTCGACCACTTCCCTGCGGAACGTGTCCTATTCGGCAGCGACGCGCCTATTTCATTCCTGCGCGGCAAGTCCGTCGAGATAAACAATCAATATGCCTATCTCATGGGCGAGGACTATGCAGTCGGCACTTCCATAATAGATACGACTGGCGCCGTGAAGTTCACAACATTCTTCTATGAACAACTGCGGGCAATCATAAACGCCACGCCAAAAGAACATCTGGCCAACGTGCTGAACAACAACGCGCAGAGGGTGTTTGCATGATTTCTAGTGTGATGTTTCCTTTTTGCGCAACACCACACTAGGTTCCCAGACCTGAAAAAAGCAGATTTTTTATAAAAAAACGCGTGTTTTTCAGAAAAATGCGACTTATCGATTTGCAAAAAAACGGAAACGTGGTAACTTAAGCCTCGTTTTCGCAAAAAATGCGGGAACGGCTCCTTGAAAATTGGGCAGCGCAATGCGCGTGCGACGCAAGTGTCGCATGGCATTAGCGATGCGATGCAAAGCGTAGTATGAAACGACAAACAGAAGTAAGGCGCCGTCGGAGACGACGGCACCCCGGATAGTTTGAGAAAGTAGAACCAAAAAAAGCGCGCCCCGCCTCATGGCGAGGGCGCGGTCAGAC